>NZ_KV800919.1:15293-21291 GCF_001810355.1 Neisseria sp. HMSC074B07
TTGTCCTGATTTAAATTTAATCCACTATAAAACCGTGAAACAAGAATGGGCTACGCCGCTGCACCATTGTGGATAAGTTTTGACCGGAGGTCGTCTGAAAACGGGCTAGGGCATATTGTTTCTTATTGGTAAATATTATTTCAACAAAATAGATATTTATCAATCAAAAAGAAATCAATAAAATGCTTTCCATCGCTTGAACGCCTACGCAGTTCATCTTTTATATTCAACATCATAAGGAAAGTATCATGAAAAAAGCACTCTTCGCCTCCCTCATCGCCGTTGCCGCCGCCGCATCTTTCGCCGACAGCCGCATTCCTGAATGGAACCATGCCAACGACTCCGGCCCCATTCCGGGCTTAACCCAAGTCGAATATCACGATGCGCACGATATGCGTAAAGATGATGACCGCGTGAAATTCACCGCACCTGCCACAGGCGTGCGCGAAATCACCGACATCGGCTACAACGACACCTATGCCCGCTCGTTGCAAAACGGCTCAAATTGATTGCCCATCAGTTGAAGTTGAAAGGTCGTCTGAAAACGTACCCATCCGTTTTCAGACGACCTTTTGCTTTATCGGAAACGGCAGCTATGATACCCTTCAGCGCGGAATATCGAAGAGTCGATATTGTTAACTGATTGAAAACGCTATGAAAGGATAAAACATGAGCGGTTTGATTATTGAAGATTTGCAGGAAGGCCACGGCAAAGAGGCCGTGAAAGGCAAGGAAATAACCGTACATTACACCGGTTGGCTGGAAGACGGCACCAAATTCGACTCCAGCCTTGACCGCCGTCAGCCGCTGACGATTACGCTGGGCGTGGGTCAGGTCATTCAAGGCTGGGACGAAGGTTTCGGCGGCATGAAGGAAGGCGGCAAACGCAAGCTGACCATCCCCGCCGAAATGGGCTACGGCGCACGCGGCGCAGGCGGCGTGATTCCGCCAAACGCGACGTTGGTGTTTGAAGTGGAGTTGTTGAAAGTTTACGAATAATGCCTGACGGCGTTAGGATGGATTTTCTACATTGAACTGAGCAAAAGGTCGTCTGAAAACCGAATTTTGAGGTTTTCAGACGACCTTTTTGTTTAATCCAAGCGGGTTGGGACAACTTAGGTAGCGTGGGCTTTGCCCACGAAATCTGCTGTCTAACCATGTCAGACAATAATCTTATTTGCTTTCATTTCGTGGGCAAAGCCCACGCTACGGGTGGCTGCAACAGCAACTTGTCCCTTCCCCCGTCTGGCGGGGGAAAGTTAGGATGGGGTGGCTTTGTGGATTTAGGTCAAATCGAATTCGTGCAGCCCATAGAGCCACCCCCAGCCCTCTCCCGCCGGACGGGAGAGGGGGTAGGTTACAGGTTGAAACGAGGTCGTCTGAAAACCTTGAGATTCGGTTTTTTAGAGAAACCCGTTCTACACCCGTTTTCAGGCGACCTTATTTATTCAATCAACACGGGATTGAAATAACTCAGGTAGCGTGGGCTTTGCCCACGAAATCCACAGTCTGATAACCTGAATCGGGAAACCGTGTATGTTATTTATCTCGTGGGCAAAGCCCACGCTACTCGTTGCGGCAACAGCAACCTGTTCCTTCCCCCGTCTGTCTGGGGAAAGTTAGGATGGGGGTGGTTTTGTGGGTTTAAGGTAAAAGCAAATTCGTGCAGCCCTAAGAGCCGCCCCCAGCCCTCTCCCGCCGGACGGGAGAGGGGGTAGGTTACAGGTTGAAACGAGGTCGTCTGAAAACCTTGAGATTCGGTTTTTTAGAGAAACCCGTTCTACACCCGTTTTCAGGCGACCTTATTTATTCAATCAACACGGGATTGAAATAACTCAGGTAGCGTGGGCTTTGCCCACGAAATCCACAGTCTGATAACCTGAATCGGGAAACCGTGTACGTTATTTATCTCGTGGGCAAAGCCCACGCTACGGGTGGCTGCAACAGCAACTTGTCCCTTCCCCCGTCTGGTGGGGGAAGGCCAGGATGGGGGGGGGCTTTGTGGGTTTAGGTCAAATCGAATTCGTGCAGCCCTAAGAGCCACCCTCTCCCGCCGGACGGGAGAGGGTGCAGGTTGCGAATAAAAACGAGGTCGTCTGAAAACCTTGAGATTCGGGTTTGTAGAGAAACCTGTTCTACACCCGTTTTCAGACGACCTTTTTCCTGCCCTGTTCCCGCAAGCGCCTTTCCACCTGTCAAATCCCCCCGAAAAAGCGTACAATTCCACGTTTATTTTTGAATTCATTATATTTTCAGACGACCTCCGTCAGAGAAAAGAGGTCGTCTGAAACCATTAGGCACGTTGACACACATGACCCACATGATTTACCCCAAAACCTACGACGTCATCGTCGTCGGCGGCGGCCACGCAGGCACGGAAGCCGCGCTTGCCGCCGCACGCATGGGCGCGCAGACGCTTTTGCTCACACACAACATCGAAACGCTCGGACAAATGTCGTGCAACCCCTCCATAGGCGGCATCGGCAAAGGCCATCTTGTACGCGAACTCGACGCGCTCGGCGGCGCGATGGCGTTGGCCACCGACAAATCCGGCATCCAGTTCCGCCGTCTGAACGCCAGCAAAGGCGCGGCGGTTCGTGCCACGCGCGCGCAGGCGGACCGCATTTTGTATAAAGCCGCCATCCGCGAAATGCTGGAAAACCAAGAAAACCTCGACCTCTTCCAGCAGTCGGTTGACGACGTAACGCTCGACGGCGACCGCATTTCAGGCGTAATCACCGCGATGGGCGTGGAATTCAAAGCCCGCGCCATCGTGCTGACCGCAGGCACGTTTTTGTCCGGCAAAATCCACATCGGTTTGGAAAACTACGAAGGCGGCCGCGCGGGCGACCCCGCCGCCAAATCGCTCGGCGGACGTTTGCGCGAATTGAACCTGCCGCAAGGTCGTCTGAAAACCGGCACGCCGCCGCGCATTGATGGGCGCACGATTGATTTCTCCCAGCTCACCGAACAGCCCGGCGACACGCCCGTGCCCGTCTTTTCCGTGCGCGGCAACGCCGAAATGCACCCGCGCCAAGTGTCCTGCTGGATTACGCATACCAATTTGAAAACACACGACATTATCCGCTCAGGCTTCGACCGCAGCCCCATGTTCACCGGCAAAATCGAAGGCGTCGGCCCGCGCTACTGCCCGTCTATCGAAGACAAAATCAACCGCTTCGCCGACAAAGACAGCCACCAGATTTTCCTCGAACCCGAAGGCCTGACCACCAACGAATACTACCCCAACGGCATCTCCACCAGCCTGCCGTTCGACATCCAAATTGCGCTCGTGCGCAGCATGAAAGGTCTGGAAAATGCCCACATCCTACGCCCCGGCTACGCCATCGAATACGACTACTTCGACCCGCGCAACCTCAAAGCCAGCCTCGAAACCAAAACCATCCAAGGCCTCTTCTTCGCCGGACAAATCAACGGTACGACCGGTTACGAAGAAGCCGCCGCGCAAGGCCTGCTCGCAGGTGCAAACGCCGTGCAATACGTCCGCGAACAAGACCCGCTCCTGCTGCGCCGCGAACAAGCCTACCTAGGCGTATTGGTGGACGACCTCATCACCAAAGGCGTGAACGAACCCTACCGCATGTTCACCAGCCGCGCCGAATACCGCCTGCAACTCAGGGAAGATAACGCCGACATGCGTCTGACCGAAGACGGTTACAAAATCGGCTTGGTGGGTGAAGAGCAATGGCGCATGTTCAACGAAAAACGCGAAGCCATCGAACGCGAAATCCAACGTTTGAAAACAACGTGGTACACGCCGCAAAAACTCGCCGAAGACGAACAAATCCGCGTGTTCGGACAAAAACTCAGCCGCGAAGCCAACCTGCACGACCTCTTGCGTCGCCCGAACCTCGACTACGCCGCACTGATGACGCTCGAAGGCGCAGAACCCGAGTGCAGGCTGCCTGAAGACGTGATTGAACAAGTCGAAATCCAAGTCAAATACCAAGGCTATATCGACCGCCAAAACGAAGAAATCGACAGCCGCCGCGACATCGAAACCTTAAAACTGCCCGACGACATCGATTACAGCAAAGTCAAAGGCTTATCGGCAGAAGTGCAGCAAAAACTCAACCAGCACAAACCCGAAACCGTCGGACAAGCCAGCCGCATTTCCGGCGTAACCCCTGCGGCAGTGGCGTTGCTGATGGTGCATTTGAAGCGCGGGTTTAAGGGGGCGAAGTAGGCTCACCCGCAGATAGTAAAAGGTCGTCTGAAACCGAAAATCAGGTTTCAGACGACCTTTTAAATATCAGAACATATCCATATGATTAAACCAAGACATACCTATGCCGTCATTCCCGCGCAGGCGGGAATCCAGAAGTTTAAAATTACGGTAATCTCTAAACATTTCTGAATGATTGCGGTCTGGATTCCCGCCTGCGCGGGAATGACGATGCGGGTATTCTTATTTGAATTTATGATTAAACAAAGGGATAGCATGGAAACCCAAACTTTAGAAAACCCCACTTTCGATACACAAGACGAATTCAAGCGTAAGCCTATTGCCGAAAACATCATCAGGCTGCTTACCTCGCCCATCGACCTTTCCCCTATGGTCATCGACGGCGGCTGGGGAACGGGTAAAACCGAATTTTGCCAAAAACTGATTCGGCTCATGCAGCAGCAACATCCCGATTATCAGCCCGTCTATATCGACGCCTTTCGTTCAGACCACAGCGGAGAGCCTCTGCTGGCATTGTTTGCCGAAATCATTAAAGCCTGTACGCCTGAAGATACTGGCGAGCGGCCGTCTGAACAGCGCAAAGAAATGACGAAGAAAGTCGCGAAAGCCGCAGGATTCGTAATGAAAACCGTTGCTAAGGCAGCGGTTGGTCATGTCCTAAAGCAAAATACAGACGATTTAGTAGAAGAATTCCAACAGATAATGAATGGCAACCAAGATGCAAACAGTTTGGCCGAAACCGTAACCGATGCCGCTGCCACAATCGCCAGCCATACCATCGATGCAACCGTCGAAGCCTTATTGAAAGAGCAAATCGAAGCGGAAAAAAATCTGGAAACGCTCAAAGCCTGCCTGAAAGAATTGGCAACGGACAAACCGATTATCCTGTTTATCGACGAACTCGACCGCTGCCGCCCTGATTACGCCGTCGATATGCTGGAGGTTATCAAGCATGTCTTTGATGTCAAAAACGTCAAAGTCGTGCTGGTGACGAACACCAAACAACTGCGCGCGGCGATTAATCATCGGTATGGGGTGGAAGTGGATGCGCAAAAATATTTAGATAAATTTTTGAAGTACAGCTTTGCTTTGCCGGAAGTAATTGGGGGGACAAATTATCTTGTGAGAAAGTATTATTTAGTTACGATTATCTATTTTCATAAATTGATACGAAGTAGCCCTATGTTTAATCAATTTAAAGACTCAATTTATAATGAATACAACATATATTTTATTAGCGATATGATGGAACGAAACAATATCTCGCTTAGAGAAACGGAACGATTCGTCCACCATTTGGAGATATACCTTACCTTAAGAGGAGAGCTAAACAAAGAAAGAAGGATAGAGTATAATCTCTTGATTATTTTGGGTGTATTTATCTTTTGCTTCTATCCGAGTTTAATCAATGATATTTATAAAGAACGTATGGATGCCAAAGATATTGCTCAATTATTCAATATTCAGTCTTGGCCTAGTATGCCAGAGGATAGAAAAAGGTTTAATTGCGCCGATCTTATGGCTGTAATGTTGATTAGACACAGTAATCTTAGCGATAAGCGGTTTATAGCAAATATAAGATATGATGAGGAATATTGGCAATTTCATATGGATAGAATGTTTCTCAAAAATTCCGCCATTTTTCCCCAAGGAGTAGACGGAATATATGGTGTTTTAGCCATACTAAAAGACATATTCCTAGTCCTCAACCTTGAAAAAACTCCCCAATAAAAAAGGTCGTCTGAAAACCCAAAAACCAAGTTTGAACTGCACCCCAAAAGTTGGACATCC
>NZ_KV800920.1:0-13111 GCF_001810355.1 Neisseria sp. HMSC074B07
AAAGGTCGTCTGAAATCCCTTTCAGACGACCTTTATCATAAATATCCGAAACAATTTCAAATATACCGAGCTTCAACTCACAACTTAAAGCCATCCACCCATCAATCCCTGTTACTTTTTTGAACAGTATCCATGTTAGTATTATGACTTATTTGATTCAAATTGGATTGAGTTACTGTAATGAGTAAACACATTCTTTTAGGGATAAGCGGTGGTATTGCGTCTTATAAATCATGTGAGTTGGTCCGATTACTAAAAAAACAAGGACATTCTGTAACGGCAGCAATGAGCCGTGCAGCCACTGAATTTGTTACCCCCCTTACATTTCAAGCATTAAGCGGAAATCCTGTTCTAGTCGATACGCACGATGGTCACTCGACTAGAGGAATGAGTCATATTGATTTAACCCGAGAAGCGGATGTTTTTTTGATTGCTCCCGCTACTGCCAATACGGTTGCCAAGATTGCCAACGGTATTGCTGATAATCTGCTGACCAATTTGGCAGCGGCACGAAAATGCCCCATGGCAGTCGCTCCGGCGATGAATGTGGAGATGTGGAACAATCCTGCCAATCAAAGGAATATCCAACAACTGATTTCAGACAACATCACGGTTTTTCAGCCATCCTATGGCGAACAGGCTTGCGGTGAAATCGGGATAGGGAGAATGCCTGAAGCGATTGAACTTGCCGATTTGATTCATGATTTATGGACGCCGAAAATACTTGCCGGCAAAAAAATCTTAATCACTGCCGGCGCGACCTTGGAAATGATTGACCCGGTCCGTGGAATTACGAATATTTCCAGCGGTCAAATGGGCATTGCCCTAGCCCGTGCATGCAGAATGGCCGGCGCACAAGTTACGTTGATTTATGGACAGTTACAAACTCCCCTGCCAACCGGTCTCTATCATGTAGAACAGGCTATTAGCGCCAAAGAAATGTACGATGCTGTTCATAAATATATTGAAGATCAGGATGTTTTTATTTCCGTAGCCGCTGTGGCTGACTATAAGGTAAAAAACAGCAGCCCGCACAAATTGAAAAAAGAAAATTCAAAAGATACCCCAACCCTTGAATTGGAAACTAATCCTGATATTTTGGCATCTGTAGCCGCCTTACCCAAACCGCCTTTTTGCATTGGATTTGCCGCAGAAAGTGAAAAAGTTTTGGAATATGCTCGGGCAAAACGTTTACGCAAAGGCATTCCGATGCTGATTGCCAATGATGTTTCTCAAGCAATGGGAAAATCCACCAATCAGATTACTATTATTACGGATGACGAGGAACTATCTTTCCCTGAGAAAGAGAAATTACAGGTAGCAGAAGAAATCGTTCAATCTCTTGCTCGCCATCTGGACAAACCAAACCTGTAAGTAATCAGGTTAGTCTTCACTATCTTCTACAACAGCAAAGGTCGTCTGAAAATTTTCAGACGACCTTTGTGATATTTAATGCCCTGCTGATGAACTCCCATTAAACGGCGGCTTGGCAAACCAAATTATGGAAATCATGACGATGAACAAGATACTGCCAGCCAGAAAAATCTCATTTGATCCCATAATGAAGCCTTGCTGCGTAATGGCATCGGAAATATTTTTCAAAACCTGCTGTTCACTCAGCCCCCGATTCGTCATTTCATGAACTGTTTGAACAGTCAAACTCGAATATGGATTAATCTGTTCACTCAGTTGCGTATGATGCAAAGCTTCTCTCCGCTCCCACATGGTACTGACTATGGATACACCCACACCACCCATGAAGACGCGCAAGAAATTAGACAGGCTACTTGCTGATGCAATTTGATCGGATTTAATATGGGACAATGTAATGCTGGTCAACGGAAGGAAAAACATGGACACACCCAAGCCTTGCCAGAATTGGGGCCAAACAACATTGCTCATATTCATTCCGGCATAAAAATCAGTGCGCCAATAGAAAGTAAAAGCAAACGTCAAGAAACTTGCGGTAACAAGAAGACGCATATCAATGCGGTTGCCGAATCTACCTATAATCGGGGACAACAAGATAGGAAGAAAGCCCACCGGCGCAGCCGCCAAGCCCGCCCATGTTGCGGTATAACCAAGATTAGACTGCAACACCAGCGGCAACAGCGTGAGCGTACCCATGTAAACCATAAAGCCCAATGAAGTTGCCAGTACGCCTATCGTAAAATTTCTGTTGCTAAACAAAGAAAAATCGACAATCGGGTATTTCTCGCCAAGCTCCCAAACCACAAAATACGTCAGACATACCAATGCAACGATGCCTAACACAATAATCTCTCCAGAGGCAAACCAGTCCAACTCTTTACCTCTATCGAGCATCATTTGCAGCGCACCGACGCCAACCACCATTAAGACCAAACCGATGTAATCTATCGGCGTCTTAACCACCTCCGTTTCCCTATCCCTCAATTGCTGCCACACAATAAGTGCAGAAATAATACCGATAGGGATGTTGATGAAGAAAATCCAACCCCAATGCCAATTATCCGAAATCCAACCGCCGAGAATAGGACCTAAAACGGGCGCGACGACAACGGTCATTGCCCACAAGGCCAAAGCCAATGTCCGTTTTTCAGGAGGATACGATGCCATTAACAAACTTTGCGACAGCGGAATCAACGGTCCGGCTACAAAGCCTTGTAACACCCTGAAGATCACCAAAGCCTGAAGATTGGGTGCAATGCCGCACAACCACGACAGCAAAACAAATCCCACTACGGAGGCGATAAACAGTTTTACTTCGCCAAACCGTTTTGCCATAAACCCGGTTAGCGGCACTGAAATCGCATTCGCCACGGCAAATGACGTAATAACCCAAGTACCCTGAGTAGTCGCTGCCCCTAAGTCCCCGGCAATTACCGGTACTGCAACGTTGGCAATCGTGGTATCCAAGACTTCCATAAAAACGGCAAGGCTGAGCGCCAACGTAACCAGCACCAGCCTAACACCCTGCAATGGCGGATAATTCATATTTCTTCGCTATTATTCATTCAATATATTGCACAGTGATTGCGCTTAGATACACATCCCTTTTCAGACGACCTCTTTGATGAATATTCACATCATCGCAAGCCAAAAACAAAGTTCTGCCTTACATTTAATCCATCACAATTTTGCTTCCTCATGCGCTTCGATATCTATTCGCTATCAAATACCCAAATTCAGCAATTCAACGCATGACAGGTCGTCTGAAAACATTTTTACTTAGCGTATTTCTCAAAAATCTTATCGATCAACGCATCGGCGGCAGCCCAATCTACGCCTTCAGTTTCCGGGGATGTTACATTTTTATCAGCGGCAGCCGTCATGTTTTTTCCTGAGCCGGCACCTGAAATATCAACTTTTACCTTCATAGATAAACCGACACGAAGCGGATTAGCCTGCAACTCTTTCGCATCCAAACTGATGCGGACCGGAACACGTTGCACAACCTTAATCCAGTTCCCCGTCGCATTTTGCGGCGGCAAAAGAGAGAATGCACTGCCCGTACCCGCTGACAAACCCATCACCCTGCCATGATAGACCACTTTATTTCCATATAAATCAGCAGTCATTTCAACAGGTTGACCAATTTTCATTTGACGCAGTTGCGATTCTTTAAAGTTAGCATCCACCCAAAGATTGCTCAAAGGAACCACAGCCATCATTGGAGAACCTTGGGCAATACGCTGCCCAACTTGAACATTTCGTTTGGCAATCTGTCCATTCATCGGCGCGCGAATTTGGGTGCGTTGCAGATTCAGCCATGCATCCTTAATATGGCTGATGGCTGTTTGCACCGCAGGTTGTTGACGCAGAGGGATATTATTACCTAAAACTGCTTGTGCAGAAGTCTCTTCCGCTTCCACTGCCTTCAAAGCCGCTTGCGCCTGAACCACCGCAGCACGGGCATGACTCAACTCTTCACCTGAAATCGCATCCGTTCCCGATAAAGCTTCACGTCGGCGCAAATCTGCCTGAGCCTTTGCCAATTCGGCTTTTCGCAAAAGAACCTGCGCTTTTGCTTTTGAGTTAACCGCAGTTTGTTGTTTATTCTGACGAATTGCCTGAATCAATTCATTTTGAGCACGCTCGTAAGCCAGCTGGAAATCGCTGTCGTCCAACGCAACCAAGACATCCCCTTTTTTGACCACATCAGTATCGTCATACATCACCTTCCTTACCGTACTGGTGACCTGAGGGGTAATTTGCACCAGATGACCCGCAACATAGGCATCTTCCGTCTCTTCCTCGTATTGCCAGAATAAGAAATACGCAAGAGCCACACCGACTGCAATCAAAATAAAAAGCAGTGTAACAACTGCCAGATTACGCCCGCGTTTACGCCCTACCCTTGAACTTTTTGTCCCTGAATTGCGTAATTGTTCATTATTTTCTAGATTCGCATCCATGATTTCATTTTAACCTGGGTAATTACAGACTATTTTCCTTATGCACCCCATCCCACTAATATCTCATTGATTTTAATAGAATAGACAATACTGAAAAATACATACAGAGGTGCATTCTATAGCCGCATCGTTACTCAATCAAGTAACAATCATATTTAAAAACCATTTGGATATCCTCTTTTACCATTAGACGCAAACAATCATTTCAAAGTCATCCAAGCAATACCTATTCCTAACAACCAAAAAGTAATTGGCGACATTCTGAATACATACATTTAAACGTTAAATGCATATCCAAAATATCGCCAATTGACTTGATTAAAAGGAAAGGAGTCGTCTGAAAACCTTCTATTGAGTTTTAAACCCACCACCCAACTGGGCATTCAGATTGCTCCATGCAATCAACCGTTCAGATTGATACTGCACCAATTGCATTTTCACTTGCAACATATCATCTTGTTTTTGTAATGCGCTGAGACCATTATCCAATCCCGCCCTCACTCTACCCTGAGCATTTTTAACCGACTTTTCGGATATTTTCAGCATTTTATCCCAAGTAGACTGTTTGCTTTGCAGGCTTTGGTAATCTACAACAGCATCCGCAGCAGAACGCATCGCATTCAAAACCGTTTGATCGTACACGGCCACCTGCTCATTATATTCTGCACGTTTGCCTGCCAATTTTGACTGTAATGCCCCAGACGTAAAAATAGGAAGATTGATAGCAGGAACAATACCCAGCATACCTGATGTTTTACCCCTTACCACATTGAACGCATCAATATGTCCAAGACCCGCCAAGGCTTTTAACTCAATATTGGGATAAAACTCTGCTTCGGTGGATTTAACCGTATGCAGCTTAGATTCCAATAATGATTTTTGTGCCGCGATATCCGGTCGGGCTGCTAACAAATCCGCATGGATTCTATTCACAGGCACAACAGGAACCACCCCCATCCTACCGGGTTCTTGTTCGGAAAGTGCTCCCGGCACGTTACCGCTCAATACTGCCAAGGCATGTCGGACTTTGGCAATCTGTTGTTCCAATGACGTTTTTTCCAACTGAAGTTGCTGATTTGCCAATTCAAGCGGGTACAATGATTGTGCGGGCATCAGGTTTGCATGGATTCTGCGTGAGACCAATTGCTGCATTTTCTCTGACAGATTGATACGTTCCTGCACAAGAGCCTGACGCTCGCTCAAAGCCTGCCAAATAAAATATTGCTTGGCTACCGCGTTCGCCAGCTCAATCCGTGCCTGATGGGCTTCATACAGAATTGCCTGACGACGTCCCAAAACCGCTGCAATCTGCTCACGGTTTTTTCCCCAAAAATCGAATGTCCAACTTCCCTGTACTGCTGCGTTTGCCAACAATAATGTATGGTCGGTATCAATACGGGAAGATGCGGGCTTGGGTGCAACATACATCCCAACCCCGCGCGTGGACATACCGATTTGCGTTTTGCCGGCGGCTTCGGTTATTCCCAGCTGCGCTTGTGCTTGTTCGAAACGCGCCTTGGCAATACGCAAATCCGTTGATGTCTGGATAGCTTGTGCAACCAGTTGATTCAGTTTGTTATCTTTTAATTGCAACCACCATCCGTCTTGAATGAGGGATGCCGACTTACCATCGGGCAAAGAATACACCGTTGGTTCTTCCAACGGTGCTTGTTTACCAAACTGCGCACAAGCTGCAAGTACAGATACTGCGATAATACAGATGCCCCGTTTGGCAATATTTGATTTCATGGCAGACTCCGTTTTTTTACTTTTATCCCTGCCACAATTCTTACTGCATCAGATCAGCTGTCCAAACGGTTCAACAGCTTGCCCAACAGATTTTGCAACTGGGTATAATCCTCATTGGTAAAATCTTCCCAAGCTTCACCGCTCTTACTGGAAATCTGCGGCCATACTTGTTGGATAAAAGACTCACCTTCCTGTGTTAATTTTAACACAATCTGGCGGCGGTCTTGCTGGTTGATATGACGACCTACCCATCCCCGTTCTACCATCTCATCGGAAAGACGGGTCGCACTGGTACGCGTCAAATCCATCAAGTCGCTCAAACGCGAAGGAAGGATTTCGCTTTTAGGGCTGACGTAAACCGCCATCAAAGCGAACCATAAATTCTCGTTGATACCGAAAGTTTTCAAATTTTCATTGAGATGACTGCTTAGACGTTCGGTTGTTACCCGTAACAGACGCCCTGTTCTTACCTGTTGTTCTGAAAATTCAGGCAGGCGGTCGGAAAGTTGGCGCAGCGCGTTGACCAAGTCGGTTTGTGAAAAACTCATTATAAATATCCTCTTCTTAAATTTATTGGCTGTTTCTGCTGCAAATCAGAACAAATAATGACAATCTCATTTGCCTCAAAATACCAAATACTTATTCAATGCCGCTATACTAATTCAACTGATTATTTTCCGAATGAAAATCTGACAATCGGTCCAAGAAGATAACAAGTGGCGTTTTTTATGCATAAGTCATCTAATTTGTATGTAATTCCGAATTCTTACTCTACAAAATCAGTATTCAGAAAGGATAGATTTGTGGTTGCCGACAACTTAATTTATTGTTTATATTGAAAACCCCATAATTTATTAGAGAGATGGCGCTTCTCCTTAGTTCTATAACTCAAAATATGAATTTTGAGATACTACTGAAAACACTTCAAAAAAATTTTAACTTTTACGATTAATGCGGGAAAATTAACTAGAAAAATCATAAATTTAAAAATCAGTTTAAATTCAATCCGCATTACTTTGCAAAGGCATTACCGCCACATCAAAACATCCGCGCCCACCTATCATTTTTATGCATTTCCAGCCCAGCGCTCAACCGCTAAATATAGTGGGTTAAATTTAAATCAGGACAAGGCGACAAAGCCGCAGACAGGACAGATAGTACGGAACCGATCACTTTGGTGCTTCAGCACCTTAGAGGAATCGTTCTCTTTGAACTAAGGCGAGGTAACGCCGTCGGTTTAAAGTTAAGCCACTATAATTATCAAAAAAATCACAAACATAGTTCCCCTTATATTACAATCCGCCTTTCGTGGTTCGAAAACCTCCCACATTAAAAAACTAAGGAAACCCTCATGTCCCGCAATACCGAAGAGCTGCAAGGCATCTCTCTTTTGGGCAATCAAAAAACCCAATATCCGACCGGCTACGCTCCCGAAATTCTTGAAGCATTCGACAACAAACATCCCGACAACGACTATTTCGTCAAGTTCGTCTGTCCCGAATTCACCAGCCTCTGCCCCATGACCGAGCAGCCCGACTTTGCCACCATCTACATCCGCTATATCCCGCATATCAAAATGGTGGAAAGCAAATCCCTGAAACTCTATCTCTTCAGCTTCCGCAACCACGGCGATTTCCATGAAGACTGCGTCAACATCATCATGAAAGACCTGATCGCCCTGATGGATCCGAAATACATCGAAGTTTTCGGCGAATTCACACCGCGCGGCGGCATCGCCATTCATCCTTTTGCCAATTACGGCAAGGCAGGTACCGAGTTCGAAGCATTGGCACGCAAACGCCTGTTTGAACACGACAGCCAATAATCCATCCCCTTTTACGCATTTTCAGACGACCTTTTTCACGAGAAGGTCGTCTGAAAGCCTTTCCGAAAGATTTCCATGTACGAATTTACAACAGCGCAACAACAGAAGGCGCTCTTCTGGCTGGTGCTTTTCCATATCCTCATCATTGCCGCCAGCAACTATCTGGTGCAGTTCCCCTTCCAAATTTTCGGCATCCACACCACTTGGGGCGCGTTTTCCTTTCCCTTCATCTTCCTTGCCACCGACCTGACCGTCCGCATTTTCGGTTCGCACTTGGCACGGCGGATTATCTTTTGGGTCATGTTCCCCGCTCTTTTGCTTTCCTACATCTTTTCCGTTTTGTTCCACGACGGCAGCTGGACAGGCTTAGGCGCGCTATCCGAATTCAATACCTTTGTCGGACGCATCGCCTTAGCCAGCTTTACCGCTTACGCACTCGGACAAATCCTTGATATTTTTGTGTTCAACAAATTACGTCGTCTGAAAGCGTGGTGGATCGCCCCGACCGCATCAACCGTCATCGGCAACGCCCTGGATACATTGGTATTTTTCGCCATTGCCTTCTACGCAGGCAGCGATGAATTTATGGCGGCAAACTGGCAGGGCATCGCTTTTGTCGATTATCTGTTCAAACTCACCATCTGCACCCTCTTTTTCCTGCCGGCCTACGGTGTGATTTTGAATATCTTGACGAAGAAGCTGACGACACTGCACTCCCAACATCCTCAAAAGCAGATGCTGCCGGCACAAGAATCTTGATGCAGTCCGACAGAACGATTTACGATTCCCGTTCATAGAAAACACAAAGAGGTCGTCTGAAAATTTCAGACGACCTCTTTGTGTTTTATGGCCTCGCCAACAGGAATCGAACCTGTATTTTACGCTTAGGAGGCATACGTTCTATCCGTTGAACTATGGCGAGCGTGTTAAACTTTTCCTGCAATAAACGATAATAATCCCGCGGCAATCAGTGGGCCGACTGGAATGCCGCCCATAAACGCCACACCGATAACCGTACCAATTAAAAGACCTGTTACCAAAACAGGTTGTTCACTCATCAGCGGTACGCCGCGCCCTGCCAGCCAGGCGACAAGGATGCCGATTAATACGGCGGCAATCATTTTGAAATTGACAAATTCCGACAGCGGCGGAATTTGAACCTTCCCTGAAACCAGCGGGCTTAAGACCCCGATTGTCAGCAAAATAATCCCAAAATGCAAGCCGTGTTTTTCAACGAAAGGAATATATTGCGACAAAGCAGTCTGCTGCATTAAAAGCAAAATTGCTGCGGAAATCGTAATCGAGTTGTTGTTGCTGACGACGCCGAGAAAAATCAGCGTCACCAAAAACATTGGGACGAAATTGAAATTCATCGGATTTAAGAAACCCGTGCCAATGATTCCTCAGCCAACTGAATCATCGCCTGCTTGACTTCGCTATCGGGCAATACTGCCAAAGAAGCCACGGCTTGCTCAACGGCTTTTCGTGCTTCAGAAATCGAATAAGTCAGCGCGTCGGAATGGACAACATAATCATGGATTTTTTGGAAACTGCCGCGATCCGCATTTTCCAAAGCGTGGCGCACATCGTCCGCCACTTGTTTCGAACCGTTGCGCATCAGATAAATCAGCGGCAAAGTCGGTTTGCCTTCTGCCAAATCGTCGCCGACGTTTTTACCGATTTCTTCGGTTTCGCCCGAATAATCCAAAACATCATCAATAATTTGGAACGCCGTACCGACATACATACCGTAATCTTTCAACGCCTGCTCATGCTCGGGGGCGGCATTGCCCAAAATCGCACCAACCTGAGCAGCTGCTTCAAACAATTTGGCCGTTTTATATTGAATCACTTGAACATATTGCGCTTCGGTAATATCGGTATTGCCGATGTTCATCAGCTGCATGACCTCGCCTTCAGCAATAATATTGGTTGCATCCGCCATGACTTCCAAAATGCGCATACTGCCGGAATCAACCATCAATTGGAAAGCGCGCGTATACAAAAAGTCGCCGACCAACACCGCCGCCGCGTTGCCGAACAGATTATTCGCCGTTTCGCGTCCGCGGCGCAAATCGCTTTCATCGACAACATCGTCATGCAGCAGGGTTGAAGTGTGGATAAATTCCACCATTGCCGCCAAAGCATACAGCTTATCTCCATCATAACCGACCGACTTACCTGCCAAAATCGTCATAATTGGACGCAGACGCTTACCGCCGGCACTGATAATATAAGTACCGATTTGCGAAATCAGCGCAACATCAGACTGAACCGCTTGGTTGATCACCTCATTGACCCGTGAAAGGTCTTCAGGCAGATGGCGTTGGAAATAAGGCAGGTTTTCGAGCATAACACATTCTCAGTCGGCAAAATGAAGCAGGCTTGCCGTATAAATAAATGGGTTGGGTATAAGGCGGAAATAATATTGCCGCATAAAAAATATCGGCAATCCAACGCGCGATTATAGCAGCAAAGCCCGTTTGACACATCTTTCAGACGACCCTGACCCCACAAACGAAATAAACTTTGACAAAACAGGCAAATAGCAATAGAATGCCACGTTTCGCACAATGGTGTGCGGGATATTAACCATAATTCTCATGGAGTTGAGTATGTACGCGGTCGTAAAAACCGGCGGTAAACAATATAAAGTTGCCGTTGGCGAAAAATTGAAAGTAGAACAGATACCAGCCGAACTCGACAGCCAAATCGAACTGACCGAAGTTTTGATGATTGCTGACGGCGAATCTGTAAAAGTTGGCGCTCCTTTCATTGAAGGCGCAAAAGTAACAGCTAAAGTAGTAGCCCATGGTCGCGGCGAGAAAGTACGCATTTTCAAAATGCGCCGCCGTAAACACTACCAAAAACGCCAAGGCCATCGCCAAAATTTCACCCAAATCGAAATCGTGGCAATCGCCTAATTTTTGAAACTTAGGAGTATTACAAATGGCAAGTAAAAAAGCAGGCGGTAGCACCCGCAACGGTCGCGATTCAGAAGCCAAACGCTTGGGCGTAAAAGCCTACGGCAACGAGCTGATTCCGGCAGGTTCTATCATCGTCCGCCAACGCGGTACCAAATTCCACGCCGGCGACAACGTAGGCATGGGCAAAGACCACACTTTGTTCGCCAAAGTTGACGGTTATGTTGAATTCAAAACCAAAGGCGCGCTGAACCGTAAAACGGTCAGCATCCGTCCTTACACCGGTTCTGAAGAATAATCCGAGTTTATCGTGATATTGAGAAAGCCGTATTTCTTAGGGAATACGGCTTTTTTGTTTGTATGGGTTGGCAATGATTTTGCCATCGCCGATTCAATCTTAAACAGCGCAAACAACAAAGCAGCACACGATACAACAGACACGATAGGAAACTACACTGTACTGCTTATAGTGGATTAACTTTAAACCAGTACGGCGTTGCCTCGCCTTGGCTCAAAGAGACATTCTCTAAGGTGCTGAAGCACCAAGTGAATCGGTTTCTGTACTGTCTGTACTGTCTTGCGGTTTCATCGCCTTGTCCTGATTTAAATTTAAGCCACTATACTACAAAATTTCAGACGACCTCTTCGCCCTCATGATAATCTTACCCTTCCCATACTCTGGCGTAAGAAAAAAGCAAACCCATATAGCCGCTACTTATTGTTTTTAAAATATGGCATGATACGCAACACATTGCCGCCATTGACTTACATTAAGCTCAGCGTAAAAAATCATTCACGATATAAATACTTGAATTACTCAATCGATACTTTTGCTATAATCAATTACTCAATGCAGATTACCCTTATCTCATTCAAACACAGTAAACTTAAGGTCGTCTGAAATTATCCGTCCCCCTTTAACAAAAAGGATGCCTCATGAGCTTACACAGCGATATTCTTGTCGTCGGCGCAGGACCTGCCGGGTTGAGTTTTGCCGCAGAACTGGCCGGCAGCGGTTTGAAAATCACCCTGATTGAAAAAAGCCCTTTAGAAATTTTACAAAACCCTCCTTATGACGGGCGTGAAATCGCATTGACCCACCTGTCCCGCGAAATTATGCAACGCTTGGGCATGTGGGATTTGATTCCGAAAGACGAAATTTACCCCTTGCGCGATGCAAAAGTCTTGAACGGGCAGTCCGATTACCAACTCCACTTCCCGCAACCGACCCAAGCGCGCGGCGAACCTGCCGACTGCTTAGGCTATCTGATTTCAAACCACAATATCCGCAAAGCCGCTTATGAAGTCGTATCCAAACTGGAAAACGTTACCATCCTGACCGGTACGGGCGTTAAAGAAGTCAAAACTTCCGAAGACGAAGCCCAAGTCATCTTGGAAAACGGCGAAGTTTTGAGCGGCCGCCTACTCTTGGCAGCAGACAGCCGCTTCTCCCAAACCCGCCGACAACTGGGCATTTCCTCCGATATGCACGATTACAGCCGCACCATGTTTGTCTGCCGCATGAAGCATACCCTGTCCAACCAGCATACCGCTTACGAATGCTTCCACTACGGCCGCACCATCGCCCTGCTGCCCTTGGAAGAACACCTGACCAACACAGTCATTACCGTCGATAGCGACAAGGCAGACACCATCAAAAAAATGTCTCCCGAAGAATTGGCTGCCAGCGTCAAAGAGCAGCTCAAAGGCCGTTTGGGCGACATGGAATTGGTCAGCACCATTCACAACTATCCCTTGGTCGGCATGATTGCCCAACGTTTCTATGGCAAACGCAGCGCCTTAATCGGCGACGCCGCCGTAGGCATGCACCCTGTTACCGCACACGGTTTCAACTTGGGCTTATCCAGCGCAGACCTCTTGGCAAAACTGATTCTCGAAGCGGAACAACGCGGTCAAGACATCGGCGCCGCCAGCCTGCTGGAAAAATACAGCACCAAGCATATGCTCCATGCCCAGCCGATTTACCACGGCACCAATATACTGCTCAAACTCTTTACCAATGAAACCGCGCCCGCCAAAATCTTGCGCGGCTTGGTATTGCGCGCCAGCAACAACTTCCCGCCGCTGAAAAAACTGATTACCAAACAACTGACCGGCTAATCCGTTTAAACACATCAAAAGGTCGTCTGAAATGCTTTTCAGACGACCTTTTGACTATCCAATCAAATATAGTGGATTAAATTTAAATCAGGACA
>NZ_KV800920.1:13211-24809 GCF_001810355.1 Neisseria sp. HMSC074B07
AACGCCGTACTGGTTTAAAATTAATCCACTATAACAAACTTCCCATGCCGTAAAACACACACCCGCTCATACGCCTGAGTTCTGCTGTTTCAGACGACCTCCAAGATTGCTATGATATAGTGGCTTGACTTTAAACCGGTACGGCATTGCCTCACCTTGTCCTGATTTAAAGTGAATCCACTCTAACATTCCCGTCATCCTTCCAAACGGAATCCAAAATGTCCGACAACCGCCTCGACACCGCCCGCCGCCATTCCCTGTTCCTCGCCCGCCAGCTCGACAACGGCAAACTCAAGTCTGAAATTTTCCTGCCTATGTTGGACAAGGTGTTGACCGAAGCGGATTTCCAAGCCTTTGCCGACTGGGAAAAAATCCGCGCGGAAGAAAACGAGGAAGAATTGGCTCGGCAGTTGCGCGAGTTGCGCCGTTATGTCGTGTCGCAGATTATCGTGCGCGATATAAACCGCATCAGCGATTTGAACGAAGTAACCCGCACGATTACGCTGTTTGCCGATTTTGCCGTCAATACCGCGCTGGATTTCGCCTACGCCTATTATCGGGACATGTACGGCACGCCGATCGGGCGTTATACGAAATCGCCGCAGCATTTGAGCGTGGTGGCGATGGGCAAGGCGGGCGGCTATGAGTTGAACGTGTCTTCTGACATCGATTTGATTTTCGTCTATCCCGAATCGGGCGACACCGACGGCAGGCGCGAACGGGGCAATCAGGAGTTTTTCACCAAAGTCGGGCAGAAACTGATTGCGCTGCTGAACGACATTACCGCCGACGGGCAAGTGTTCCGCGTCGATATGCGGCTGCGGCCGGACGGCGATTCGGGCGCGCTGGTATTGAGCGAAACCGCGCTGGAGCAATACCTGATTACGCAGGGGCGCGAATGGGAACGCTACGCGTGGTGCAAAGGCCGCGTGGTTACGCCGTATCCGAACGACATCAAATCGCTGGTGCGCCCTTTCGTATTCCGCAAATATCTGGATTACAGCGCGTATGAGGCGATGCGCAACCTGCACCGCCAAATCCGCAGCGAAGTCAGCAAAAAAGGCATGGCGGACAACATCAAACTCGGCGCGGGCGGCATCCGCGAAGTCGAATTTATCGCCCAGATTTTCCAAATGATACGCGGCGGCCAAATGCGCGCGCTGCAACTGAAAGGCACGCAGGAAACGCTGAAAAAACTTGCCGAGCTGGGCATCATGCCGTCTGAAAATGTCGAAACCCTACTTGCCGCCTACCGCTTCCTGCGCGACGTCGAACACCGCCTGCAATACTGGGACGACCAGCAAACCCAAACCCTGCCCGCCTCGCCCGAACAGCAGCAACTGCTTGCCGAAAGCATGGGTTTCGACAGCTACGCCGCCTTTTCAGACGACCTCAACGTTCATCGTAACAAGGTCAATCAGTTGTTCAACGAAATTTTGAGCGAACCCGAAGAGCAAACCCCCGACAACAGCGAATGGCAGTGGGTATGGCAAGAAAAGCCCGACGAAGAAGAGCGGCAAGGCCGTCTGAAAGAACACGGGTTCGATGCCGAAACCATCGCCGCAAGGCTTGACCAAATCCGGCACGGCCATAAATACCGCCACCTCTCCGCACACGCCCAGCCGCGTTTTGACGCCATTGTGCCGCTGTTCGTACAGGCGGCGGCCGAGCAAACCAACCCGACCGATACGTTGATGCGGCTGTTTGACTTCCTCGAAAACATCAGCCGCCGTTCCGCCTATCTCGCCTTCCTCAACGAACATCCGCAAACCCTGGCGCAGCTGGCGCAGATTATGAGCCAAAGCTCATGGGTGGCGGCGTATCTGAGCAAATATCCGATTCTGCTGGACGAACTCATCAGCGCGCAGCTTTTGGATACCGCGTTCGACTGGCAAGCCCTCGCCGCCGCCCTTTCAGACGACCTCAAAGCCTGCGGCGGCGACACCGAAGCGCAAATGGACACCCTGCGCCGCTTCCAACACGCCCAAGTCTTCCGCCTTGCCGTCCAAGACCTCGCCGGACTGTGGACGGTAGAATCCCTTTCCGACCAACTTTCAGCCCTCGCCGACACCATCCTCGCCGCCGCCCTGCCGTGCGCGTGGGCGGACATGCCCAAAAAACACCGCGACACCCCGCAATTCGCCGTCGTCGGCTATGGCAAACTCGGCGGCAAAGAACTCGGCTACGCCTCCGACCTCGACTTGGTCTATCTTTACGACGACCCCCATCCCGACGCAGGCGACGTGTACAGCCGCCTCGCCCGCCGCCTGACCAACTGGCTTTCCGCCGCCACCGGCGCAGGCAGTCTCTACGAAACCGACCTGCGCCTGCGCCCCAACGGCGACGCCGGCTTCCTCGCCCACAGCATCGCCGCCTTCGAAAAATACCAGCGCGAAAACGCATGGACATGGGAACACCAGTCCCTCACCCGCGCCCGCTTCATCTGCGGCACACCCGAAATTCAGACGGCCTTCGACCGCATCCGTACCGAAATCCTCACCGCCGAGCGCGACCAAACCGCCTTGGCAGGCGAAATCATCGAAATGCGTGAAAAAATGTTCCCCACCCATCCGCCGGTTGACAGCAACGTCAAATACGCACGCGGCGGCGTGGTCGACGTCGAATTTATCGTCCAATATCTGATACTTGCCCATGCCCGAAAATATCCGCAACTCCTCGACAACTACGGCAACATCGCCCTCTTGAACATCGCCGCCGACTGCGGCCTCATCGGCAAAACCCTCGCCAAACAAAGCCGCACCGCCTACCGCTTCTACCGCCAGCAGCAACACAACACCAAACTGCGCGACGCGGAAAAAACCGAAGTAACCGACGAATTGCTGGCACATTACGGCAATGTCAGGAAATTGTGGCGGGAAGTGTTTGGGGAAGAAGCGAAGCTCGGATAAAGCAGGTATTACGAAAATTGACTGACTCATTAGCCGCGTAGTGTGGGTTCTACCTGCGAATCACTGCAAACCCGTAACGTGGGCTTCGCCCACGAACCAAACCCAAAATTTCAGACGACCTCTTTTACCCACCATTATCGTGGGCAAAGCTCACGCTACCATCTACGCCATCAAAACAAAAGGCCGTCTGAGAACGGGAGGAGCAATTTTTGCCGAAACCTCCGCCGTCATTCCCGCACAGGCGGGAATCCAGAAGTTTGAGGTCGCAGCAGCCTTGAAATGTTCCTGAAATGCCAAGGTCTGGATTCCCTCCTGCGCGGGAATGACGGCATTAAATAATCGGCAGTTTGCAAATAGGTCGTTCAAATTAAGTGATTCGATTCTTATCTTTAGAATCCGAAAAGATTAATCAGCAAAAATAGGAAAGGGACAAAATGGGATTTTTTAGCGAGTTACATGATGATTTGTTGCAGGTTAAAAAGAAAATTGCCCAAGTGAATGAGTCAATATTGTCAGAACAGGAGCGCGAACAGTATGAATTGATTACGGTGGTAGCGTCATCGATGATTGATAATCCTGAGTTATGGGAAGAACAATGTTTATTCAATATTCATTATATAGGTGAAAATTTTAAAAGTCTGATCAAAAATTTTCTTTTTGATTTTTCAGATAACAATTTGTTATATCTTTATGGCTATATTGTAAGGTTTTTAGGTGAATTGAATTTAAGCTTTCAGCAAAAAGAATATAGTTTCAATCCTGGAAATTCATTATTTTCAATAATCAAGGGATTAAATAAAAAAATGTTCTATTCGGGAGGAAAACATCCTGAAGAACTTTGTTATGCTTTTTATAAGATGCCGATAGACATATTATGTTTCTATATAGGTAACCAAGGCTTTAAGACATTCTTTGAATTTGATGAAAGGAAAAATGCCTTAGAAACATCAATTACAAAATATCGGGATGAAATTCAACAAAAAATAGATGAAGTAAATGTACTCAAAGATAAATTAGACGAATACAAAACAGCATTCAACTTTGTCGGCTTGTCCCAAGGATTTGAAAATCTATTGAACCAAAAAAATCGGGCAAAATGGCTGACGTTTGCTGTATTGATACTTTTATCGATTATCACGCTTGCTCCATTATGTTTCAGTTTCTATAAAAAATTCATCGTAAATATAGATATTTCATGGCAATCCATGCTACCCATTATCGGCTTGGAATTTGTTTTAATCTATTTCTTCAGAGTGGTTTTAACTCATTACCATTCGATACAGACCCAAATCATGCAGTTGGAACTGCGGCAGTCGTTATGCCAATTTATCCAAAGTTACGCTGAGTACGCAAAAGAAATCAAAACTGATGATAAAGATGCGTTAGAAAAATTCGAAAATCTGATTTTCAGCAGTATTCTGTCCAACCCTGATAAAGTGCCGGGTACATTCGATGGTGTGGAAGGGTTAACGTCTTTGTTGAAAGAATTGAAGAAATAAAATTAAGGTCGTCTGAAATCCTAATTGGTTTTCAAACGGCTTTCTTGGGCGAAGTCCACGCTACAAGTTTCTGTCAACGTAGGCGATGTAGGTTGGGTTTAGACCCAACAAAAGCCGTTGAATCTTCTGTGGTGTTCAGTTTCAACCCAACCTACCCGAAAGGTCGTCTGAAAACGTTTTCAGACGACCTTTCTGACGCTTTGTTATTTTAAAACCGCACAATTGATTGTGCGGTTTGTCATGGTCAGTATTTGAAATCAATATTTGAAGTTTTCGCCGAGATAGACGGAGCGGACTTGTTCGTTGTTGACCAAGTCGTCGGGCTTTCCGGAGGCGAGGACGGTGCCGTCGCTGATGATGTAGGCTCTGTCGCAGATGCTGAGGGTTTCGCGTACGTTGTGGTCGGTAATGAGTACGCCGATGCCGCGCGATTTGAGGAAGTCGATGATTTTTTGGATGTCGATGACGGCGATAGGGTCAACGCCGGCGAAGGGTTCGTCCAAGAGGATGAAGCGCGGCTGCATGGCGAGTACGCGGGCGATTTCGACGCGTCGGCGTTCGCCGCCGGACAGGGAGGGGGCAGGGTTGTGGCGCAGGTGGCCGATGTTGAGGTCGGCAAGCAGTTTTTCGACTTCGCCGTCGATGCGGCTTTTGTCTTTGGTGCTGATTTCTAAAATGGCGCGGATGTTTTGTTCGACGGTCATTTTGCGAAAAATCGAGGCTTCTTGGGGCAGGTAGCCGACGCCGAGGCGGGCGCGTTCGTGTATGGGCAGGTGGCGCAGTTCTTGTCCGTCGAGGGTAACGCTGCCTGCATCGGCAGCGATGAGTCCGACAATCATGTAGAAGCTGGTGGTTTTGCCTGCGCCGTTGGGGCCGAGCAGGCCGATGACTTCGCCGCTTTCGATTTCGAGGGAGAAGCTTTTGACGACTTGGCGTTTTTTGAAACTTTTTTGCAGGTTTTGAACGACGAGGCGGCTGGTGTTTTCGCTCATAAATGACTCTTGGTTCGGAGGTCGTCTGAAAATGTTATTTGGGGTTTTTGCTGCGTTGGTTTTTAGACGACCTTTTGTGTTGTCAGATATTGGTTATTTGGTTTTTTGGGTGCTGGACGGCTGGATGACGACGCTGACCCTGCCGGATTTGGCGGCGGATTTGGCACCTGATTTCGAGCTGCCGTTGATGGTATAGACTTCGGTTTTGGTGTTGTAGGTGATGACTGCGCCTTCGGCAACGTCGCCGCCGCGTTGGACTTTGGCGTTGCCGGTCAGGGTAACGAGGTTGATGGCGGAGGAGTAGGTTACGTTGTTGGCTTGTCCGTTAACCGTGCCTTTGTTGTCGTCGAGCGTCTGGCTGAAGCGGACGGGCGAGCCGCTGGCTTTCATAAACTGTTCGCCTTTGTCGTTGCGGGAGACGTTGACGCTGCCGGCGCGGATGTTGAGCGTGCCTTGTTTGATGATGACGTTGCCGGTGAAGGTGGTGCTTTGGTTGTTTTGGTCGAGCGAGCCTTGGTCGGCTTCAATCTGTATCGGCTGCTTGCTGTCGCTTTGCAGGGCGTAGGCTGGGGCGGTGGCGAAAAATGCGGTTAAAACACATGCCTTACATATTTTTTGTATCATAAATCGTGGCTTTCACTCTGGATGGGAAGTTCAACAAACCTTTTTTGTGGTCATACGTCAGACCTTCGGCGTTGCCGCTCGATTCGCCGTATTGGAAGGTAACGGGCGTGTCGGTTTGGGCGTATTGCGATTCGGTGTCGACGTGTAGGAGATCGGTTTTGACGACGCCTGCCTGCCGCTTGGCATCGGCGGCTTTGGTCAGGACGACGTTGTGTTTGAACAGGAGTTGTTTGGTTTGGGTGTTGTACACGGCTTCGTCGCTGCCGACGTCGTAAAGCCGGCTGCCTTCTTGGAAGAAGACGAGGTGCGGCAGCTCGAAATGGACGTCGTTGCTTTCGGGAAATTGTTTCGCCCCTCTTGCGCTCAGATGCTCTTTCAGACGACCTTGTTCGTCAAACCGCCGCCCGTCTATGCCGTCCATCGTGTATTGCGGCTGGTTGGGGTTGAGTTTGACTTCTTCAATGTCGATTTCGCTGATACGCCCCAGCCATGCCGACAATCCGCCGAGCGCGACCGCCAGCACCAAAGGGAATGCAATTCCGTACCGCCATCTTACTTTCATTTGATGTACTCGTTCAAAGCCGCGCCCAGCGTACCTTTCGCGCGCATAATCAGGTCGCACACTTCGCGCACCGCGCCCGCGCCGCCCGCGTGTTTCGTAATATAAGCGGCGTGTTGCAGCGCAAACCAATGCGCGTCGGGGACGGCAACCGGCAATCCGCAGCGCACCATCACCGGCAAATCGACCACGTCATCGCCGACAAAGGCGCACTCGCCTTCTTCTACGCCCGCTTTCGCACGCAATTCTTCATAGGCGGCGTGTTTGTCCGAAATGCCTTTGAAGTAGTAATTTATGCCCAACTGTTTGACGCGGATGCCGACGGAGGGCGCGTCCCGACCTGTGATAACCGCAGTCTGCACGCCGCTTGCCTGAAGCATCTTCAAGCCGTGTCCGTCCAGGGTGTGGAACGATTTGATTTCTTCGCCGTCGTCGCGGATAAAGATGCGGCCGTCGGTCAAAACGCCGTCCACATCCAATATCAGCAGCTTGATATGCGCCGCGCGCTGTTGCAGCTCGGGGTCTAAGGTTTGCATAGTGTTTCCTTGCGGATTGCCAGGTTTCAGACGACCTATTCTAACATAAAGGTCGTCTGAAAACGGTTAGCCCGCCTTTACACAATCCGCGCCATCAGTAAATCGTGCATATTCAGCGCGCCGGTCAGCACGCCGTCGGCGTCGGTTACCAAAAGCCCGTTCACATGGTTTGCCTGCATGACTTTGAGGGCTTCGGTGGCAAGGCGTTCGGCGGGGATGGTTTTGGGGGAAGGATGCATGATTTCATCGACGGTCAGCCCGTCAAAACGGTCACGCTGTTGGAACAGGCGGCGCAAATCGCCGTCGGTAAACACGCCTTTCAGACGACCTTGATCGTCCGTTACCGCCAGCATGCCCAAGCCTTTTTCACTCATGCTGACGATGGCTTCTTTCAAGGGCGTGCCGAGTCGAACGGCGGGCAGCGCGTCGTCTTGGTGCATGATGTCCGCAACGCGTAGAAGCAGTCGTTTGCCAAGGCTGCCGGCGGGGTGGCTCAAGGCGAAATCGTCGGGCGTGAACGCGCGCGCGCGCAGCAGGACGACTGCCAATGCGTCGCCCAAAGCCATGACGGCGGTGGTGCTGGTAGTCGGGGCAAGTCCCAGCGGGCAGGCTTCTTTGGAAACTGACGCCGTGATGTGGATGTCGGCATGGCTCGCCATGGTCGAATCGGGGCGGGCGGTAATGCAGATGAGGGTAATGTTTTTGCGTTTGAGCGCAGGGATGATGGCGGCAATTTCGTCGCTTTCGCCGGAATTGGAAATTGCGACGACGACGTCGTTGTCCACAATCATGCCCAAATCGCCGTGTGCCGCTTCCGCAGGATGGACGAAAAACGCGGGTGTGCCGGTCGAAGCCATAGTCGCCGCTATTTTGCGCCCGATATGTCCCGACTTGCCCATGCCCGTGATGACGACCCTGCCTTTGCAGTGCAGCAGCGCGTCTGCCGCGTGGACGAAGTTTTCGTCCAGTTCCGCCGCAATTTCACGCAAGCCTTCCGCTTCGGTGTGCAACACTTCGCGCGCCCAATCGAGATATTGACCGTTTCCTGCCATAAATTTACGCCTTTTTGTGTTCGTTTTATAGTGGATTAACTTTAAACCAGTACGGCGTTGCCTCGCCTTGTCGTACTATTTGTACTGTCTGCGGCTTCGTCGCCTTGTCCTGATTTAGTTAAGCCACTATAGTATTGTTTTGGACATTGTTAAATGCCCTAATAATCTATCCAAATTTGCCGAATAGGGGTAGCATTACCGCCTGCTTCGCAAATAACCTATATTTAAAGGAATCAGAGATGACTATTTTATCGGACGTTAAAGCATTAGGACAACAAATCTGGCTGGACAACCTTTCCCGCTCGCTCGTGCAAAGCGGCGAATTGGCGCAAATGCTGAAACAAGGCGTGTGCGGCGTCACTTCCAATCCCGCCATCTTCCAAAAAGCCTTCGCCGGCGACGCGCTTTACGCCGATGAAGTCGCCGCCCTCAAACAACAAGACCTCAGCCCCAAACAACGCTACGAAACCATGGCGATTGCCGACGTACAGGCAGCCTGCGACGTTTGCTTTGCCGAACACGAATCCACTGGCGGCAAAACCGGTTTCGTCAGCCTCGAAGTTTCTCCCGAGCTTGCCAAAGACGCTCAAGGCACGGTAGAAGAAGCCCGCCGCCTCCATGCCGCCATCGCGCGTAAAAACGCCATGATTAAAGTCCCCGCCACCGACGCAGGAATCGAAGCACTCGAAACCCTCATCGCCGACGGCATCAGCGTGAACCTGACCCTGCTGTTTTCACGCGCCCAAACCCTCAAAGCCTACGCAGCCTACGCGCGCGGCATCGCCAAACGCTTGACAGCCGGACAAAGCGTTGCCCATATCCAAGCCGTCGCCAGCTTCTTCATCTCACGTGTGGACAGCGCGCTTGACGCCACGCTGCCCGACCACCTCAAAGGCAAAATCGCCATCGCCCTTGCCAAAGCCGCCTACCAAGACTGGGCGCAATACTTCGGCAGCCCCGAATTTGCCGCGCTGGAAGCCAAAGGCGCAAACCGCGTGCAACTCTTATGGGCATCCACAGGCGTCAAAAATCCCGCCTATCCCGACACGCTCTACGTTGACAGCCTGATCGGCGCGCACACCGTCAACACCGTCCCCGATGCCACCCTCAAAGCCTTCATCGACCACGGTACAGCCAAATCCACGCTGACCGAAGGCGTAGAAGAAGCACAAGCGCAGCTTGCCGAAACCGCCGCACTCGGCATAGACGTAGAAACCCTCGCCAACCGCCTACAGGAAGACGGTTTGAAACAGTTTGAAGAAGCCTTCGACAAACTGCTCGCCCCGCTGGCTTGATTGTCAAAAATCAAATCAGCCTTAGCAACCCAGTTCCTACGCTTTGTCTATAAACAAGCTCAAAAGGTCGTCTGAAAACCTCAATTCGAGATTTCAGACGACCTTTTGCCGTTTCCATCATCTATATAGATTCAAATAAATGCCAAACATCATCACAGTGATTATTTCAATACTGGCAGAATCTGCCAAAAATAATGTGCAAAATCGAAAAAGGGCAGGACGGGTATCCCTATCGGTTATCCCCTTTTTAGAAGAGGCTTCGAGCGCTGAAAACAACCATTCAAAATTAAATTAATTTCCATAAATTCCTATTTAGAATTACCGTTTATCCTAAACAAATACCGAATATCAAAACATCATATTAAAAATATTATATAAATCAATTTATTAAAAATATCTAAATTTCAAGAATACCGTTTATCTAAAAAATAATACCGCTTGTCTAAATATTCAAATATTATTAAAAACGGCTTTCAAAAGTGACGAAACACGGCACGTGACACAAAACGTCTTCTTCACTTCCCCCAAAAAAATCAAAAAATGACAAAACACGTCATATCGCAGAAACAATCCTACGTCATAAAAAAGCCCAAATCTGCCCGAGAAATCCTTCAAAACAAATTTAAATCTATTAAAAACATAAAATTACAAAATATTTTCACAAAAAATCCAAAAAAATCCAGACTTGGCACATCCCCTGCTTGATACATTACGTCCGGCAAGGGGAACGAAGCAACGAAGCCCGAACCGGGAAGCTGTATATTCCTTCTACTTGATGGTTTTACTCATAAACAAGCAGTGCCAAACACATTACGGATTTTTTAACAACAAACATTTTTATTCACAACACTTTTTTAACTGGAGTTTATTAAATGAAAGCAATCCAAAAAGGTTTCACCCTGATCGAATTGATGATCGTAATCGCAATTATCGGTATTCTGGCCGCCATCGCCCTGCCTGCTTACCAAGACTACACCGTACGCTCCCGCGTAAGTGAAGGTTTGAGCTTAGCTGAATCTGCCAAACAAGCTATTGCTACCGAAGGTTCTGCATCAGCTGCCGACCTGACTCGTGTTGTCAATACTTGGAATGCGCAAAATAATAATACTGGTGCAAACTCTAAATATGTTGACAGTATTTTGATGACTAATGGAACAGGCGTAATTACTATTACCTATAATACTGGTAATGTTGGTGTGGGAACTGGAGAAAACACCATTACATTGACTCCATGGGTGCGTAGTGGTGCAGCAGGTGCGGGTGAAAATTTGCAAACTGCTATTCAGAACGGTCGTACTGGTGCTTTGGACTGGGCTTGTGCGTCTAACACTAACGTAACTGCAACAGAGGCAGGTATGACACCAGGTGCTGCTGGTACTCTGCAAGCCAAATATGCGCCTGCACAATGCCGCTAATCTAATCAATAAGAAACACCCGCTGCGGCGGGTGTTTTTCTATCAAACAAAATAATTTTCAGTCGGATTCATCTTTCGGAGTCATTTTTTCAAGCTTTAAAAAGGGGGGGATATTGTGTCTTTACAAGTAAAACATACAAAAAATAGAGGTTTTACCTTGATTGAGCTGATGGTGGTCATCGCTATTATCGGCATTTTGGCGGCAATTGCCCTACCCGCCTATCAGAATTACACCGTTCGAGCCCGCATTTCGGAAGGATTGATGTTGGTCGTCCCTTTTAAGAATGAAATCGTTGTGGACGGGCGGACATCGGTTGCCGATTTGCGCAATACTATTACAGAAATGAATACACGTAATGGCAATACAGGTGTAAACAGTAAATATGTAGATTCTATACAAGGCGATCCGACAAGCGGTGTGATTACCATTACTTATAATGCTGCAGCCGTGGGTTTAGATAACAATGCCAATACTTTGGTCTTGACACCTTTTGTCCCTAGAACAACAGGAGGTGGTTTCGATACTTTGCCGCAAGCCTTTACCTCCGCCAATATGGGCGTGGTGCAATGGGCATGTTCATCCGATACCCATGCAACTGCAGACCATTATGGCCTGACTCCCGTCACACCAGGAACGCTGCCTGCTCAATTTGCACCATCCGAATGCCGCTAAGACGTAGCAACTGAGACCTTTGCAAAATTCCCCAAAATCCCCTA
>NZ_KV800921.1:0-3085 GCF_001810355.1 Neisseria sp. HMSC074B07
GGGGATTTTGGGGAATTTTGCAAAGGTCTCAGATTGAGGGTGCATCAAGTTTAAACTGGTAGGGTGTTGCCCTCACTTCAGCTCGCGGAGAGGCATTTTCTAAAGTGTTGAAGCACCTTAAAAAATCGGTTTCGTACGATTTGTACTGTCTGCGGTTTCGCCGCCTTGTCCTAATTTAAACTTAATCGACTTAATCGCGTTATTTCCGTTTTACAGGAACTTGGCGGCAAGGTATCCGGCAGCCACCAAGCCGAACATGGCAAGAATACCCAATACGCTGATCAGGATATAAGTGTTCTTTTTGGATTGCAAAGCAGCCAATTGGGGATCTTCACCCAATTCTTGGCGGAGTTTGCTTTCCAGTTCTGAGCGGATTTGTTTGCGCAGGAGTTTTTCTTCACGCTCTTTTTCAATTTGCAGCTTATGGGCGATTTCCGCTTGTTTTTTATGCTCAAACGCCACCCGTTCCTGCCATTCGATGCGCTTGCGCTGGATGATTTGCTCGGTTGCGCTGGCAAGGTGGAAATGGCAGACGGGACATTCCGTCGCCTCGTGATCCTCAATCAGGGTCAAACATACGGGACACTGGCGGATTTCAGGAGCCGCTTCTTCCTGTTCTTCACCGCTGAGATCCAGCTCCAATTCCATCGATTGGCGGACGATGACATCCAATCCCAAATAATTGAAATATTGTTGGGCGTTTTCACGTTCGTCTTGGGTGCAGTTCTCGGCAATAATGGCTTGCGGACGTTCGGCAAGCGCTTGAACCAAATCTTCGGCTTCTTTTTCCGGCAGATTATCGTACAAGCAGGCGTTGATGCGCTCGCGATCGACATCCGGCGGATAAGAAACATAAACGTCGTAAAGTTTATCTTGTTTCTTCATTGTGATCCCATGAGATATAAAATCCTGCTTTGTTATTTGAAGGCAGGTATTTAGTGTCGGTTTTGTTATAAAGTATAGATTATTATTCGTCTATTTGTCTTAACCGAAGGATAAAGGGTATTTTATTCGGCTGAAATAGTATAAATGCCCGATTCTGACCGATTATAGTATATTAATGAATATTACCAAATGGAACTATGAATTATAAGATAGATGTTATTGCTTTGAAAGCATATCAATCTAAAAGGCCGCCTGAGTGAACAGACGGCCTTTTTTAGAAAACGGCGTATTAGACGGAAAATGAAGAACCGCAACCGCAAGTGGTCTCCGCATTCGGATTGCGGATAACGAATTGGGAACCTTGCAGGCTTTCGGTGTAGTCGATTTCCGCGCCGACCAAATATTGATAGCTCATCGGATCGACCAAGAAAGTCAGCCCGTTTTTTTGGATTTCAAAATCGTCATCGTTTTTGATTTCGTCAAAGGTAAAACCGTATTGGAAGCCTGAGCAGCCGCCGCCGTTGACGAATACGCGCAGTTTCAAGTCGGGATTGTTTTCTTCGGCAATTAAATCAGCTACTTTGGTGCAGCAGCTTTCTGTAAAAATGATAGGGCTTTCGTCTGACATGATGTGATTCCTTTTATATAAATATTGCCAGTATTGTCGCGCAAACGGATTCTTGAAGCAAGAAGAGGGTGTTGCGGGTCGGGCGGCAATATCTGTCAACCGCTTACATGGCTGCAATCTCGAAAAATTTCAATAGGCAGGCGGACAGCCTTTACACCGTCCGTCCTGTTAAAAAATAGGAAAACATGAATTCAGGTCGTCTGAATACAACGCAGATCAGATAATCCGTCCAAACCATTCCACGCGGCCGATGATGGCAACATCTTCGGTCATTTTGTTTAAATCGATTTCAAAGGCCGGATAGGCTTCGTTGGCGGAGATGACGTTGACGATGCCGCCGGGTATGACTTGCAGCCGTTTCACCAAAAGATTTTCATTGATACGCAGAACATATAACCCATCGCGCGGGGTGGTTTCGCTGCGGTTGATGAGGATGGTATCCCCGTCGTTCAGGACGCCTTCCATAGAGTCGCCTTTGACGGAAATGACCGACAGGTTTTTGGTGTCGCGGGTAACGTAGTTTTCAATCCAGTAACGGCGGAATGCCATGGTAAACATGGGTTTTTCATCGCCGACAAGCTGTCCGTGTCCTGCGGCGGCATGGATGTCGTAGCGCGGAACGAAGATAAATTCGTCAATATCGACCGGATTGCCCAAAGTGTCGTAAGCGGTGGCTTTAGGCGGCTCGGTATTGGGAAACGGCTCTCCTTCTCCCGTCAGAAGCCAGTCTATGCTGCATCCTTTGAGCTGTTTGATTTTTTTCAGGGTTTCGGATTTGGGTAATCCGCCCTCGTTCCAGATGCGGCTGAAGCCGGCGATGGTCATATCGATATCGGCCGCGATTTTGGCTTGTCGTGCTTCATCTTTCCATAGAAAAGCCAGTCTGTCTTTAAAGGTATCCATGTTGTTCCTTTGGTTTAAGTGTGATTTTTAATACACTTTGAATGGTTAATGTGTATTTTACCTTAGTTTTTATCAAATTGTAAGAAAAATATTAGTTATGCTAAGAAAAAGTATTGCTGTTTTTGTTTTTTCTGAGTATTATGTGCTTATTGTTAGATTAATCGAATAATTTCGGTTCAAAAATACTTTTATTTTTAATTTGTATCTCGGTTTTGATGCTTTATTCTGATTAATCTGATTTTTTAGACTGAATTATGTTTTATTTGAATGTGTTTTAGATTTTGTTGGAGGCTGTGAAAATGACTCGTTATCGTAAAAATGCTTGGTTGGTTCTGACTGCTTTTGTATTGGGTTTTTTGGCGTTTCCTTTCAGCTATTCGCAAGCGCATCAATCTGATATCAGCGTTTCGGCACAAGAGTGCGAGCAGTTGAATAATTTGGTTTTGGAAAATATGAACGGGCAGCAGCAAGTATTTGCGCGCGAGTGTGATACGGTTGAGGCTTCGCATGATTGGGAGCAGCAGTACGGCAATTTGAATGAAGAAGAATTGGTTGCCGGTATTGTGTATGAGTGAGTGGCTGTGAGGCTGCTGTTATGAAGCTCTAAATCTGGAGGCGGGGAATTTTTGAGTTTGTATAGTGGATTAACTTTAAACCATTACGGCGTTG
>NZ_KV800921.1:3185-30453 GCF_001810355.1 Neisseria sp. HMSC074B07
TTGTCCTGATTTAAATTTAATCCACTATATAATGGACGGACGGGGTAGGCATGCGCCGTGTGGTCGAAGTTCACCGACTAGAAATTCTTTAGATTTGTGATTTGGAAGGCATTTGCTATTGCGGTTGTTGATGAGGGGTCGTCTGAAAACGGCGTGAGTGGTTTTCAGACGACCCCTTTAGATGGATGAAAATCCCTCTTGTTCGGAATGACCGTATACATCAGGGAAGTAGTGGGGCGTTTTGCAGACCGAGTTGTTCGTCAAAACCGAACATGATGTTCATGTTTTGAATGGCTTGTCCTGCTGCGCCTTTCACTAAATTATCGATGACGGACAAGGCAATCCAAACGTCGGATTGCGGCGCTTGCTGGATGCTGATGCGGCACAAATTGGCTCCGCGGACGCTGCGTGTTTCGGGTGTGGAACCGGCAGGAAGGATGTCGACAAAGGGGCTGTCCCGATAGTATTCGCGAAGTATCTCTTCAGGATGGCAACCGTCCTCAAGATGCAGGTAAAGGGTTGCGTGCATACCGCGTATCATGGGTGTGAGGTGCGGAGTGAAGACAAAACCATCGGCAATGTCTGCCTGCAATGTTCGGATGGTTTGTTTGATTTCGGGAAGGTGGCGGTGTCCGCCGATACCGTATGCTTTGAAATTGTCGCCCGCTTCGCAGAGGAGTGAACCGATGTTGCCCTTGCGCCCTGCGCCGGAGACGCCGGATTTGCAGTCGGCAATCAATGGCATGTGTGCTTTCAGACGACCTTGTTGCAACAAAGGCAATAAGGGCAGTGAAACGCAGGTGGGATAGCAACCGGGGTTGGCGACGATGCGTGCGTTGGCAATGGCGTCGCGGTTCATTTCGCTTAATCCGTATACGGCTTGCGGGATAATATCGGGGCTGGCGTGGCGCATGCCGTACCATTGTTCCCATGTCGGGATGTCTTGGATGCGGAAGTCGGCGGATAGGTCGACGATACGGACGTTTTGGTTCAGAAGCGCGGGTGCTTCTTTCATGGCGACGCCGTTGGGCGTGGCAAAGAACACGACGTCACATTGATCCAGTCGGGCTTGATCCGGCGTTTGGAAGGTTAAGTCATAAATGCCGCGCAAACTGGGAAAGTAATCGGCAATGGCAATGCCCGCTTCGCTCCTGCTGGTAATGGCGGTTACTTCGACATTGGGGTGCGTGCTGAGCAGGCGGAGCAGTTCTACGCCGGTGTAGCCTGTTGCGCCGACGATGCCAGCTTTGATTTTTTGATTCATGATTTCTCCGTTGGGTGGACTTTAAATATGGAGGTTTAGTTTAATGGGATGGGGGTCGTCTGAAAAGGGGAAGGGGGTAATACGGCATGCTCTCATGATTGACCGTGTGGAAATCAGTATTCGTCTGACGGTATCCCTTAGTCTTTAGAAACGCTGATGGTGTGTTTGACGTGTTTTAAATTCGCTACGATGGTAAACGTCATTATCACCAGCAAAGCCCACGAACTCCATTTGCTGATGTGTACCGATGCCCATGCGCCGATTTGGTTGGGATAACGCCAAACGCCGAACAAAGTCCCTAAGTTTTCCGCCAGCCAAATGAAAAAACCGATCAGGACGAAAGACAGCAGAAGCGGCATTTTTCGGGTAGTGTCATAGGGCGTGTATAAAACAGTTGTCCGTGCATAAAGCCCGAGCGCGAATGCGGCGAGATACCAGCGGTAGTCGCCGAGATAGTGATGAGTGAAAAAATTGACGTAAATTGCCAGCGCGCACAATGTGCTCAACCAATACGGCGGATGACTTTTGATTCTGATATTAAAGAGCCGCCAAGCCTGGATGATGTAGCTGCCGACCGCCGCATACATAAAGCCTGCAAACAGCGGCACGCCGCCGATTTTGGTGTATGCCTCGTCCGGATAGCTCCAAGACTGGATGTCGCCCGATGTCTTGAACCACTCCAAAGCAAAGCCCACCAAGTGAAACAGCGTAATCGATTTCACTTCGTCCCACGTTTCCAGCTTGAAATACAGCATCGCAACCTGCACGGAGACTGCAAAAATCAGCAGCAGGTCATAGCACGAAATCCCCAGCCAGCCTGTTTTCGGAATCAGGAACATGGCGATGAAAAACAAACCTGCAAACAAACAGGCGCGCGCTTCTTTCAGTCCGAAAAACCAAAATTCGACCGCAAAACGCCGCCAGCCGTGCAAATCATCCCGTTTCGGGTGTTCTATCAGCCAAGTATCCAGTTTGCCCAACATATTTTCAGACGACCTTCAGATTTGCAAAGTGACGGAATATAACGGAAATAGGGAAGAGGTGGGATACGGTATGACGAACGGCAATGTCGGAAGACGGGGCGATGAGGGGTCGTCTGAAATCGTGTGCGATGTTTGGCATTTTTTGAGTGATAGGATGGGGCAGAACAATGAGCCTGCGGTTTGCCGATTATTTGAGTGAGGGAGGGGAGCTGAGTTTAGGGCAGGTTCGGAATAGGGAGTATCGCACAGTTTGAAACAGCAAACAGCTTTTACGAATGGCGCGTCCTAGCTTTTCAGACGACCTTGCTCCTCTTTGCCTCCTTCTTAGGACTGTAAAATTTCTGCTAAAATCAAACGCCTTATCCCTTTCAGACGACATCGCCATGCAAGCACATACATTGGTCTGGTTCCGCCGCAACCTGCGCATACGCGACAACGCCGCGTTGTCCGCCGCCGTGAAGCGGGGATTGCCTGTGGCAGGCGTGTGGGTGGCGCGGAGGTCGTCTGAAATCCCCAATCCGCGTCAGGATTGGTTTCATTATCAGGCGGCGGCGGCTTTGCATGGCTCGCTGGCGGCGCGCGGTGTGGCTTTGTATGCGGTGAACCGTGTGGAAGAATTGCCTGCTTTGGCGACGCGGTTGAATGTTCAGACCGTAATTGCAGACGAAGCCTATACGTCGTCTGAAATCGGGCAAGATAACCGCATTTGGCGGATTTTGGATGAACAAGGCGTTGCGTTCGAGCGTGTTAACGACCGTGCCATATTCGCCAAGGCAGACATTATGGGCAGTCACGGCGCGCCTTATACCGATTTTCCGCATTATAAAGAAGCGTGGCTGGCTTTGTTTCGGCAGCGGTTCGGCGGGCAGGAGGTAGGAGGCGGACGCGTTGAAATTTTTCAGACGACCTCTGTTGAAATGCCGTCATTTCCTGCGTGGAACGGGCAGCAGGATATGGTTTCTGCGCAGCGCGGCGGAGAAGATGAAGCGGACAAACAATGGCGGCAGTTTGAAGAAAATATCGGGTTTTATCCGATTATGAAGGATTTCCCTGCCAGAAAAGGCACCAGCCGCTTGAGCGCGTATTTGAGCGCAGGCTGCATTTCGCCGCGCGTGTTGGCGACTGAAGCCGCAGGGCAGGGCGCAGATGCTTGGTTGGACAATTTGATACGGCGCGATTTCTATCAGCAGCTTGCTTACCACCGCGCCCGCATCGAGCCTGAATCTGCTGCCGAATCTGCGCCGTTTTCAGACGACCTGACGGAACGCTGGCGGCAGGGGAAAACAGGTTTCCCGTTTATCGATGCTGCAATGCGCAGCCTGAAATCGAGAGGCTGGCTGCATCCCGCCCTGCGTTCCCTGACGGCAGAATTTTTGTGCGGCGTCCTGCATCAGCCGTCCGAACATGGCATCGTTTGGTTCGCCGCACAGCAAACCGATTTTGACCCCGCGTTAAACGAAGGCAACTGGCAAACCGCCGCCCGCAATGCCCGCAGGTGTTCCATCGATATTATTCAAACCGCCCGCCGGCTTGACCCGGACGGCACATTCGTCCGCCGCCACATCCCCGAGTTGGCGCATCTACCCGTCAACCTCGTCCATACCCCGTGGCTCGCCTCGTCTGAAATTGACGCACACGGCTATCCGCCGCCCGTCGTCGCGCCCTAGAGCGTGATTATCGCTCGGTAACGGCTACGGGTTTCTCATCAAACGACCTCTTTAAGCGTAAAAATATAGTGGCTTAACTTTAAACCAGTACGGCGTTGCCTCGCCTTGGCTCAAAGAGACATTCTCTAAGGTGCTGAAGCACCAAGTGAATCGGTTTCTGTACTGTCTGTACTGTCTTGCGGTTTCATCGCCTTGTCCTGATTTAGTTAAGCCACTATAGCTTGAAGGAGTCCGCCCTTGAAACACTTTTCTCCTTAAATCTCTTATCCTCAAACTTAAAACCGTCCCATGGTGGACGGTTAATTCATTTTTGAAATGAGCAAGTCAGGTTGCCTCAAGAGGTCGTCTGAAAATTGTTTTGTTTATTTTTTCTAGAGCGGATTAATTTTAAAACCGGTCGGGCTTTATCCTATTTTGATTCGGTATGAACTTAAGTTGTCATAAATATTTGAATGGCAATGGCTTTATTCATTATTTTAAAAAATTGATTGGCATTCAAACCATCGTAATTTTGCCCGCGTTATAACCCGTTTGATAAGCGGTATGAATTTGATATTTAACGGTAGTTACTAATTTATTTATTTTTTGATATGATAAGTAAATTTTTTAAAAAGGTAAAAAACTATGAAAGGTATTATCAGGCTGGGAGATGCGACTACTCATGGAGGTGTTGTGGTTCAAGCGTCTTCGGATATGGTCATTGAAGGAAAGCCTGCCGCTCTGGTAGGCGATTTGGTTTCTTGCCCCATACCCGGGCATGGCACCAATCCGATTATCGAAGGCAGTCAATATATGTCGTTTAAAGGGCGCGATGTCGCTGTGGACGGTTGTAAAACTGCATGCGGCTGCGCTTTGATCAGCAGTATGCCGACTGTCGGAAGCGACTAAGGGGAATGGAATCTGCAAGGAGCTAAAGTGCCGGATTGTCTGAAATAAGATACAAAATTGCATAATCCTTTTAGGGTCGCAGGTTTTTAGGGGTGCATGCCTGATTCGGGGCAGGTTTGGCAAAAAGCCTTTCATCTTAATAATTCAAAAGTTCTGATATTCAAAATACAGATTAAGTTTTTAGATTTTAAGTTTATTTTTCGGAAGTTATTATGAAGCCAATTTTTACTGGCATAGTGGTTATTATTCTAAGCATCGTCAGTGCAGTCTTACTCTACTTTTTAGGTCATAAATTCGGAATCGATACATCTGCAGCCAAAGCGGTTGTGTGGGCGTGTATCACGGTAGTGACCTCATTAATATTCTTTATCCCTCTGTTGACACGAATGCTTTGGTCTGGCGTGTCTGACAGACATTCCAATTTGAAGCATCTGAATCCCGAAGATTTAAGCGGTGACAGTGCGGAATCTACCCATTTGATCGGCGTGTCGGAACGCTGGGAGCAGTTGAGGCATATCCACTTGCTGACCAAGCAATATAAAAAACACCGTAAGCCTTGGATTTTTGTGGTCACTCAAGATACTGCTTTGCTGGAAGCCTCTTTGCCGGATATCCGCCGTCAGTTGTGGGTAGAAACTGCATCGGCTATTTGGATTGATGCACAGGCTATGGAGCCTGCGGGCGGTTGGCAATATCTGAGGGGCGTGGGTAAACGTCCTGCCGAAGGCATTGTTTCGCTTCAAGCAAAATCCTCAATTCATGAAAATGCTGCGCAATTGACCGAGTTGATGAAAAAGCTCGGATGGAAGCTGCCGATTAATCAGGTGTATCTGACCAATGAAGCCGATGAAATGCCTTCAGCCATCAGCCATGCTTTGAAATATGGTTCGACTGTATCGGCAACGGAGTTGGCGAAAGAATTGGATCAGTTTGCCAACCAGTTGGCACCAGTGGGTACGCAGCTGATTGAGGAAGATTTGCGCCAAACACCTATTGCAAAACTGTCTGCGACGTTGCCCTCTCAAAGTCAGGCTTTGGCAGATCATATTGCTGCTGAAAAACGGAGTTTGGGAAAACTGGATACAGTTGCCGGCGTTTCGTTTGTTCAAACCAATAATCCTGAACAATCAGGAGATTTGATTTACCGTGCGTTTAACGATCTGTCTGTTTTGGGTTCAGGTAAAAAACTGCATTTGTCCAAAACGGAAAAAACCTATCTGGCAATGAGTGCCGTAGCCTTGTTGGTCGGTAGTGTGTTTGCAGTGGGTGCGCACAGCAGTTATCAAGATATAGGTCGTCTGAATGCTGATTTGGAAAGTGTTCAGAAGGCAAAATCACGCTCGGAAAAAGTTGCAGCCTTAATCAAACTGCAACAAAGTATTGCCGAAATGGAATCTGGCAGGGATTTCTTGCAATATACAGCCAAGTTTTTGGGCTATGAGCATAGAAAAGAGCTGTTGGCTGCCGCTTATCGCAAATACGGGATTTTGGTTAAAGATGTCGTCAGCCGTCCTGCTACCGTATTCTTTGCGAATAAGTTGGATGGTTTGACTATGCTCGAAGGGCAGATTCCGGACGACTTCGAACTGCAAGACAGTTCTTATCAAGACCTGAAAGCATATTTGATGCTGACGTCCCATGTAGAGAAAACCAAAGACAAAAAAGATGCTGAATTCCTGACGAAAAAATTGGTGGAAATGCTGTCGGCACAGAATGTTTCTACCAAAGATGCACAAATTTTGGCTCAATTTTTCGTGCCGCGCATGGCTACCCATTCCGGTTGGCTGGAAACGGAGCAACCTGAATTGGTGTCACGAAGCCGTCAGATTCTGGTGGATTGGATCAACCGCGACCAAGGCAGTGAACAGTTATACAAACGCATCGTACAAGGTACGGATGCCAAGCTGAAAACCATCACATTGGCAGAGCTGCTGAATAAGGATTTGAAAGGCATTTGGAATGTCGGCAAACCTTTGCCTCGTGTGTATACAGTCGAAGGCTGGGAGAAATATGTTAAACCTGCTCTGGACCAAGCTGTTAAAGACAGCAAGAATACTGACTGGGTGCTGGGTGGAAACCTGCATCAGGCACCGGTAACGGAAGCTGCGATCAACAGTCTGAAAGAGCGTTATTTCAAAGAATATGCTGCGGCTTGGTATGACATGATGAACAGTATTACATGGCAGCCAAGGACGACCAATTTGGATGCGGTCAATCAGTTCCACGTTTATGCAGATCCTCAGCGTTCCCCATTGGTGGCATTGTTCCATGCTGTAAAAGAAAGCAGCCAGTTGGACAGCAAAAAAATCGACGTAAATCCAGCGGTTGCCGATGCTGCAAAACGTGCGGCGGCAAGACAGCTGTCTGCCCGCTCGCGTAGGGTTGCCGATACGGTATTAAATTCACAGGCTGAAAACATCAACGCCCTGGAAGGTAAAGTCAATGATTATCTGGCAGGACCGTTGGAAGCAGAATTTGAAAACCTGCTGCAATTGATTGACGCGCAAATCAATCCGAAGAGCGATTTGAGCCTGCAACGTTACCTTGAGCGAGTGACGACCATTAAACAACGTTTGATTCAAATGGCGTCTTCTTCCGATACCGGTGGTGTAGCCAGATCGGCCGTTCAAGGAGTCTTGAACGGCGGAGACAATGAATTTCTTGAAGGTATGCAGTATGCACGTTTGATTGAGGCTGGTGTGGGCGACAGATTGCTGCCGTTTGCGCGCAACGTTTTTGTCTTGCCATTTAATTCCGTATGGGATTCGATTGCAGGCGTGGCCCAAAAAGATATCAATAATCTGTGGGCAAGCAATTTTGTTAATCCTATGCAGTCTGAGTTGGGCGGCAGGTATCCGTTTGCCAAATCAGAAACCGAAGTTTCGATTCCCGTATTGGCAAAATACTTGGATATCAACAAAGGCGCATTGAATCAGTTTATAACGACCCAATTGGCAGGTGTTTTGACCAAACAAGGCAATCAATGGATTGTGGCACCGGGAAGCGAATTGAAAGTCAATCCGGGATTGTTGCAACAGCTGAATAAATTGAGTGCGATTTCTGAGGATTTCTTCGTCAACGGAGAAGGTGGTTACAGCTTTGAGCTGAAGCCGACGTCTACTCAGGGAATTGTTCAATTCGACTTGGTTGTTGATGGTCAATCATTGAATTATTTCAACCAACAGACAGAGTGGAAGCCATTCAAATGGCCGGGTGATGTCAGCAATGCCGGTTTGCGTATTTCTTGGGAAACCGAGGCAGAAGGTATGCGTAAAACTCAGGAAATCAGCGGACGTTTCGGTTTCATCCGTATGCTTGAAAAATCCAGGGTTACACCGATTGATGGAAGTACCTACCTGGTCGAATTCCCGCTGGAAAAAGACAAATTGATGCGCTTCTATATGCGGACCAATTCCGGTAAAGGACCGTTGGGACTGTTGGATCTGAAAAATATCCATCTGCCGAATAAGATTTTTGAGGTTAAATAATGATGACATTACCCCAATGGGTAAAGCCGGTACTCGGTGATGAAGGTACATCTATCACCGATAACAATATCCATCGCTGGCAAGAATGGTTGGAGCCTGTTTCAGACGACCATCCTTGCGGCGAGGATGTCGCCTATACAGATGATTTTGAAGCCATCAAGATTGAGTTGGCCAAACTTTCGGGTATGGACTACCGATTGATTTTGGATGCTTCAGAACGCCTGCTGAAGCGTGAATCTAAAGATCTGAGGGTAGCAACCTATTACATTTTTGCCTCACTGAGAGACAGAGGCTTGGCAGGTTTTTCAGACGGCTTGGAGATTTTGTGCGGGTTGCTGCAAAAATTCGATCAGTCGCTGTGGCCGAAAAAGCCTGTACAAAAACGTAATGCATTAAATTGGTTGTCCGGCGAAAGGGTGCTGGATACGCTTAAGAACGTGGGATTATCTGATTCTACGGAGCTTAAGCGGACATTATCGGCTTTGATGTTGTTGCAAAATTACTTTGAGGGATGGGAAGAGGTAGTACGCCCCAGCTTATTTCCATTGTTGCAATATTTTGAAGAGTCATCTGTTCGTTTTTCATCTTTTCCAACAAGTTCAAGTCAAAATCAGGAGACCAGTGCGCCTGTTGAGCAAGTGGCAACGCCGCAAATTCATCAAGAGAGTCGAGGGTCGTCTGAAAGTCTGACTGTCACAAAGGTTAACTCTTCTAAAGCCTTGCTTGACCAAGTCAGGATTAACGCTGCCTACTTGAGAGAACAGGATGATGGTTATTGGTCTGCAAACAAGATGATTCGGGCCGTCCGTTGGGGCGGATTGAACGGCATTCCTCCGCATCAAAACGGTCAGACGCGGTTGAAGGCTCCGAGGGCCGATTTATTGGCAAACCTGAATCGTTTGGTTCAGGAGCAGCAATGGCGCGATTTGCTCGATAAAGTGGAAGCGGCTTTTTTGGAAGGTGCTAATCACTATTGGCTGGATTTGCAATATTACGCATGGCAAGGTCAGCAGGCGCTAGGTGGTTTATATCTTTCCCAAGTTGAGTCGTCGCTATTTGAGTTGAAATCCTTATTGGCCCGATGCGAAGGCCTGACCGGCTTGAGTTTTGATAACGGATTCCCGTTCGTATCGGCTGATACGCTTAAATGGCTGGAAGAAAAGGTCATGTCGTCCGCGCGCAAGCAGACGAGTAGTCAAGCCATTCAAAAAGCAGTGTTAGCGTCGCCATCTCAGATAGAAAATCAAGAAAGTTACTGGCAACAGGCTCTGTTGAAAATACAAGAACACGGTTTAGACGCTGCATTTGCTTGGTTGGAAACATTACCGGAGTGGCAGACAGGTTCGGGGCAGGTTAAGAAATGGTTGATGATGGCTCGGTTGGCTGTAAGCGCCCAAAAGGCGGACTGGGCAGTGAAACTGTTGGAACAGGCTTCGAAGCAGATGCAAGTGTTGACAGTTAAAGAGTGGGACAGGCATTTTACGTTTGAAGTGTATGCCCTTTGGTATCAACTATTAAGTGAAAACCTTGATAATAAAGATATTGAGGCAGTCGGACAGCTCGAATTTTTACGGACAGAGTTGATGCAGGCAGATGTTGTCCGTGCATTGGAATTAATTTATTAAGCATATATTATGTCAGATCCCACATTACGCTATTATGAAGAAGAGATGCGGTATCTCAAAGAGGCGGGATTAGAGTTTTCAAAAGCCCACCCTGATCGTGCCGCAATGCTGAATTTAGACAGAGTAGGTACGCGCGATCCTTATGTAGAAAGACTGTTTGAAGGCTTTGCTTTTTTGACAGGGAGAATCAGACAAAAATTAGATGATGACTTTCCGGAATTGACGGAGGGGTTGGTCCATATGCTGTGGCCGCATTATCTGAGGATGATTCCTTCCCTGACTGTTTTGGAATTGATTCCGGATAATAAAAAGTTGCAAGGAGGGCAAGTCGTCAAAAAAGGATTGTCCGTTCAGTCCGAACCTATCAATATCAACGATAGATTGACCAGATGCTTGTATCGGACCACTGCTGATGTTGCGCTCCAACCTTTGAGCATATTGCATACATTGTTGGATTATGATGCGAATGGTCAAAGCGTCATCAAATTAACTTTCGGTATCCACCGGCAAATACAGAAAGAGAATTTAGATTTTTCCAAAATCAGAATTTATATTTCCGCTGATGAACCGATTGCCTTCGCATTGCGTCATGCTTTGTTGAATCAGACAGCGCGAATCAGCCTGCATCATGCCGAATTGCCATCTGCCGGCAATATACAGTTTAAGGCAGTCGGATTTGCTGAAGATGAAAGGTTGTGGGAGAAAGTCAATAACAGCTTTAGCGGCTATCAACTATTGCTGGAATATTTTTGTTTCAAACAGAAGTTTTTCTTTATTGATTTAGTGGGCATCGATGCCGGAGCGTGGTCGGAACGGATTAATGAGTTTAGCGTGAATGTGGTTCTTTCCAAGCAATACCCTTCAGAGCTTCGATTCCCTCCTGACTGTTTGAAATTGAACTGCGTGCCTGCCATCAATCTGTTTGATATGGAAGCAGAGCCTATCCGAGTGGATCATAAGGCGTTCGAATATCAGGTGAAGCCGCTGTTACATGAAGGTATGGCCGTTGAAGTTTATTCCGTCGAAGAGGTAGAGGCGGTTAATCATGAAACAGGCAAACGTTACCCCTATATTCCTTTTTCCTCATTCCAGCATCGTGGCGGATTGATGAAATATGATGCGCCGGAAAGGTATTTCCATACCAAAGTCAAACAAGGCGTATCAGGAAGACATGAAACATTTATCATGCTTGGCGGATTGTTGTGGGATAGAAAAGATATATTGCCTACCGAGACGCTTTCATTGAAGGTGGTTGGGACAAATGGTGCTTTGCCGCGTAAAAGTCTGAGGGAGACCCAGATTCAAGACGACGATATCGCCGAACCAAATATCAAAATGGTCAGAAACCTTACCACGCCGACATTGTCTTGCTATCCGCCGACAGAGGATAGATTCCAATGGCGCATATTGTCCCATTTGTCACCCAACTATTTATCACTATTGAATGTCGACAGTTTGAAAGGGGCATTGTCCATTTACGACTGGACTGAAGACGAGCTGAACAAGCGCAGACTGAATGGTATTGTTGATGTCAAACATGAAACAGTACAGAGAATCGAGCGTGGCGCAGTCCACCGCGGAATTCATATTACCGTAACATTTGATTCGACCGCATTTAGCGGTGAGGCGGAAATTTATTTGTTCGGAGAATTATTGAACGAATTTTTTGCAATGTATGCTGATTTGAACCTGTTTACCCGGTTCAGCATTGTTTCTCTGCCATCCGGGAAAACATATACATGGAAAGACAGCAAAACAACTATCACACGGTTTTAGAAACGGCGCACAAAAGCGCCAAAGAAAATAACGACAGGCAAACGCTTCCCTTATGGGAGATTCCTAGAAATAAAGCGCAGCGCGAAAGCGGGTCGTCTGAAATCTTCCAAGAGAAATTGGGGGAGTTTATTGTACGCAATGCGGCAACGATGAATTTCTTCCAATTTTGCCGGGTTTTAGAAACCCTTGCCGAAGGAAGTGAAGAAAAGGCTGTCGAGTCAACCGTAAGATTTAGAAGGGTAAAGTCTTTATCTTTCCCTTCCGGGGAAATCGCCTCGGTTGAATATGACGCAGAAGCCGATCTGCCGACTGTCAGGACGACATTTTTAGGTTTGTACGGTGTCGATGCGGTTTTGCCGGATTACTTCCTGAACGATATTGCGACGCATAAAGACGGCAGTGAAAGCCTGGCGGCATTTTTAGATATTTTTAACCACCGAATCACGACCCTGTTTTTCCAAGCATGGAAAAAATACCGTTATCCGTTTCTGTTTCAACGGGAGGGGCAGGATGACCTATCGCGTTCTCTCTTGCACCTAATCGGGCAAGGCATGGTCAACGGGAAATTCATGCATCCTCTGCTGGATAGCAGGATTTTGGGACTGTTCAGTATTTTTTACCAACGAACCCGAACCAAAGAAGGGATTGTCAGTATCGTCAGATACCTTCTTCCCTTTGCCGACGTAAAAGTAAAAGAGTTCCAGCCGCAGTGGGTCATTTTGGAGAAGGACCGCAAACTGGGGAAAGCCGGTTTGCGGTTAGACGGGGGAAGCGCATCTTTGGGCGGACGGATAAAAGATTACAGTCATTTGGTGCGTATTGAAATTACGCCCGATACATTTGACAACGCGCAGCTTCTGTTGCCAAAGCAGCAATTGCACCAAAAATTGCTCGAATTATTAAAACTCTATTTGGGTCGTCGTTTTGATGCGAGTGTTTACCTGAATATTAAAAAACAATGGATACCCAAAAGCCGTTTGGAAAAAAAACAAATATTGGGGATTAATACCGGTTTAGGTGCGATGCACCAAGACAAACAAATAAAAATAGCGAACTATACTTACTCAAACTAACTTCAAGAAAACGGAAAATCATGAATAAAAAAACCAGAATTACGTCAGTCTGCTCATTAGCCCTTTTATGCGCCATGCTTTCAGGATGCGGGATTTGGCAAGGCATGAAAGATGGAACGGTTGAAGCAACGAAAAGTGTTTTTTATACCAAACTCAAGATTTTGAAAATCGACCTGATTGCACGAAACGGTTTGAATCAAAACGAGCGCGGGCAGTCGCTGTCGACAGTCGTCCGAGTGTATCAGTTGAAAGACAAGCAAAATTATGAAGTTGCCTCATATCGTGATTTGCTCAATCAAGACAAAACCATCTTGAGCAACGATCTGGCAGAAGGTTACAAGCAATATACCATCCGGCCGGGGGAAACCATCAGCTTTGATGAAACGCTGAATAAAGACACCAAATATGTCGGCGTCGTCGCTTTCTATAACAAAGTAGGGGAAGAGCAGACTTGGAAAATGTTGATTACCAAAAAGCAGCTGACCAATAAAAAACCGGTCGTTATCGAATTGGTGGATAACAAAGTCCTGCTTCAAGAGACGGTCAAGAAAGTCAAATAATGGATGCCGCACTCTATGAGAAACTGACCGGATTTTATTCCGACGGTTTGCCGATAGATGACCTGCCGGGCAGCTTCCAGTTGGTTCGCAGTGTTTTGGACAATATCCAACGCATTCTTAACAGCAGGAGCGGTTCCTTGAAACATCTGCCGGATTATGGGATTCCCGATCTCAGCATGGTTTATAAAAACCTGCCGTCCAGCGCGCATGACTTGCGGTATTTTATGAGAAAAACCTTGTTGAAATACGAGCCGAGATTAAGGAACTTGGATATCCATCTCACTGAATCCAAAGACAATATTATGGTCTTGTGTTATCAGCTGGAATGCGAAATCGAAAACGTGGGTGCGGTAGTAATAGACACTTATTTTATGCCTGAGGGGACGGTTTCCGTTAAACGCAGCCGGACATAAGCTTTCTTTGGTGTGAATAGATTACTTTGAAAATTAAGAAATAAAATATGGTTAAACACATTTTCCTTACTTGCGGCGTGTTGCTTTCAGCAACCGCTCAAACCGCCTTTGCCAAAGAGCTGGAAGGCATGTTGGTCACTCAAAACAATTATGTCCGGATTCGAAGTTGTGATTTGAAAAACAATTACACTTTGCTTCCCGGTAGCGGAAACGGCTATGAAGCCGCAGCGGAAATCATCAGCGTCAGAAAAAATACGCCTGAAAACACACCAATCTATGTCGGATTAAGAGGCAATCTGGAAAACACCAATTTTTTGATTTCAGGCATTGATTTCATCAAAATGGGCGAGAGCTGTCATGTGCCGCATACCGAAACTCCGCCTGCCGAAGTCGTTATTCGAGAGTATCCGCTTAATCAGCAGAAATCAGGTTCGACAGGAGGCAAGCCTGAGTCTAAACAAGACAATACGAAATTAAAAGCTACGGAGTCCCAACAAGCTAAGGCAGAACAGGACAAACCGGAAGAAACGGCAGGCAAGTCAGAAGAGTCGATTCCTTATCCTGAAGTTACACAGACTAACCAATCGGAAGACGGTAAAAAGTCTGAAGGCAAGTCAAATTCAGACGACCTCGTTAAAGAAAGTGTGAAAACGGAGGATGCCAAACAGACAGATACCGAGAAATCTGATCGCACAACTGCTGGCTCGGCGACACCGGCAGTATCAAATACAACTGCGCCAACCGAGAAAAAAGCCGTAGAAAACAAGGAAATTGATACGGCTGCCAAAGCAGAAGCATCTGAGACGGTAGAAGTACCAGCCAAAGCAGAAACATCTGAGACGGTAGAAGCACCAACCAAATCAGAAACATCCGAAACGGTAGAAGTGTCAGCTAAAGCAGAAACGCATGAAACGGTAGAAGCACCAATCCGATTTGAACCACTTGAAAAGGTAGAAACGCTGCCAACCAAGACGGAAATTTCTGCAACCGAAGAAACACCAGCCCAAACGGAGGCACCTGCAACAGTAGAAACACGGGTAACAACAGAAACTACGCCAACTACGCCAACTACGCAAGCTCCGGTAGCGGAAGAAGCTTCGACAAAAGCGGTTGATGTAGAGGAGCATCCGTCCGTATCTGAGCCTGTGGCTCCCGTGGCTTTGCCGGCAGAAAGTCAACCGGTAGAAACCGCTACCGTATCCGAATTGAAGCCTGAAACCGGTAAGCAAGAGACTCCATCGGTAGAGCATGAGCCTTTGGCGCCGCAAGTAGATATCCAACATGAAGAAACGCATTCTGCACACAACACGCTGTCGGCAACGCCAATGGCTACCGAAACATCTACGTCACAGACAGAGCCTCCTGTTGTGAATGAAGAAACGTCAGTGCATCCGGTTTATGTCAATAAGGTCATCGTGCATGATGATGACGCATATGAATAAAAGGCTGATAAGCTCAACAAAATAGCAGAGTCGGTTTGCTGCTTATCCATAGAAAAGGTCGTCTGAATTTTTTCAGACGACCTTTTCTTATGAATGGATTTTAGCGATACAACATTTTTGCTCACTCTTGCTCAAAGAGACAAATTTCCTCAGGCTTGGGAAGCAAGAAATAAATCGGTTTTATATGAACCTCGTTACCTTTTTAATTTTGAATAATCTGCCCCAGCTGATGAGAAAGAGGGGATAGCGCGGCTGATTTGGTCATATTGGTTTTGCGGGTTATGCGGATTTTTTGCTTTCAAATGCCGCTATTTGTCAGCGTGTTATTTTGTGTTCGTTCTTTGTCTTTTAGACGACCTCTGATGGTAAATAGGTCGTCTGAAAACAGCTTACCAAGACAGATAGAACATGGCTTTGGCAAAAAATACGATGAACAGCATATGAGAAAACACGACGGCGTGGATGTATTTGGACCAGCCGACGGTCAGGGTGCGCCGTGCCATTTTGACGACGGCGATGGCGAAATGGACGAGGACGCTGACTGCCAACAGGATTTTGAGGGTGAGGAGCGTGCCGAATGAGGTGGCGAAGGGTTGGCTCAAAAAGGGCAGGTATCGGTTGAATACCATGACGATGCCGCTGATGAAAAGCGTAATGACGACGGGCGGCATAACGCGGACGGCGCGGTAGGACATGGCACGTTCGACTTCGCGGCGCGATTCGCGCGAGACGCGGCCGGTGTGCATGACGGACAAAACCAGCATTTCGAAAAATACGCCGCCGACAAAGGCGATGGCGCAATAGAGGTGGATGATGTGGGCGATGGCGTAGAGACTCATGACCGTGTTCCGAAGTGGATATTCAGGCGAAATTGTATCATCAGTCGGGTGGCTTCAGACGACCTTTTCCTTATTGTCGGCTCAATAGTCGGTGTCACTCGAGATGTGCAAAGAAGCCATTTTGTTTATTAGGACAGTTTGATAGGTAAGGGGCAAAATAGTTTTCAAATTATAGTGGATTAACTTTAAACCAGTACGGCGTTGCCTCGCCTTGCCGTACTATCTGTACTGTCTGCGGCTTCGTCGCCTTGTCCTGATTTAGTTAAGCCACTATAGTATAAAGAGATTGTGCAATTGGAAACTGTATGATTTCAAATTGTAAATTACTCTTTTAAATGACGTTTGGTTTTTAAAACGACCGTTTGTTAGAAAGTTAAGACGGGCGCATTTTTAGATAATAAGATACGGGAAATAATCACAGGGGAATAAAATGTTATTGCTAGTATTGTTTTGCATGATACTTTGCCTGCTTGTAATTGCTGCCTTTATCGTGGCATCAATTCGCAGAAAACGGTTTGCTTACGATGTCAGCCGCGATTACGAATACGGTCAATTGCCCAAGTCGGCGACAGTCAGTTTGCGTGATGGCGAACTGATCTTGCCCGACACCATCGGCGCAAATGATACGGTAATCGCCAGAATCAACGTGAAATCAGGTTGGCTGGGCAGATTGGTGATGCCTTGGATCGGCGTCAAAACCAACCGCGGGGAATGGCGGGCGTATGTCGAACATGGCGGCAACGGCGCGCGCTACCTCAATTTGACCGATACCTTCGACGACGGCAGCAGAAAAATTACATTAAGCGGCAACCGCGTGTCCCTGCCTGATCAGGAAGTCGAATTGTCGGTTTATCCGCGCGAGTGTTTGAGCGGTAAAAAAATCCTGGTCCTTGCGCCCCATGCGGATGATGCGGAATTGGCGGCTTACGGATTATATGAAAAACATGCTGCCGATACGTTGGTGGTTACGATTACCGCAGGGGAGGGCGGCAGCTTCCATTACAACAATCTGTATGCGCGCAATCCCGAGCAAATGCAGGCGCAGTATCTGCAAAAGGGCAGGATGCGCGTATGGAACAGCCTGACCGTGCCGCTTTTGGCGGGGGTGTCGTCTGAAAACATTTTGCAGCTCGGCTATTTTGACAGCACATTGCAAGTCATGAAGCAGAATCCCGATGCCGATGTGAAGTCGACCAAACTGGATACGGCGGATGTCAATCTGTTCCGCCGTGCCAATACTTCGCCTTTATCCAAGGGTTTGAACGGCGGTTCGAATTGGCGCGGTCTGGTCAATAATCTGGCCTATATTATCGAAACCTTCCAGCCCGACATCATCGTCAGCCCGTCGCCCAATATTGACGCACACAAAGACCATCAATATACGACGATTGCTGCGGTTGAAGCGTTGAAACAACTGGATTATCGGAAAGGCTCGCTGTTTTTGCATACGCTGCATTTTTTGAGCGACGATTTCCCGATCGGCAAGTCCGGCTCGATGTTGAGCCTGCCGCCGATGTTCGGTCAGCCGTTCCATTTCCATTCCGTGTATTCCCTGCCTTTGAACAAGGAAGAGCAGAACCGCAAACTGCTGGCGCTGGATGCGATGAACGATATCCGCCCTAACGCCAACGGGTATGCGGATTGGAAAACCATGATATTCCGCGGCTTGAACGGCTTGCGCCATCATGTATTTGATATCGATAGGGATTTGGTCAACCGCTTTGTCCGCAGCAATGAATTGTTTTACGTTGTTCCCGTCAGCGATGTGCATCAGGAAGACAGTTATCAAAAAATCGTCCAATGCGGCTGATTGGGTCGGGTTTCAAATCATTGCCTGCCTGAATGTCGGATAAAAAGAGAAATTGAGTGAAGTTCCGGCAACGGGTGAGACCATGCCACATACGTTGGCGGCCGATATACAAAGGTCGTCTGAAAACCTATAATGGCAAGGATTTCACACCTGTTGCCCGCCATGCCGATTTACTTTATTTCCGATTTGCACCTGAGCGAATCCCATCCTGAATTGACCGAATTGTTTTTGCGCTTTATGCGTGAAAAAGCACCAAAGGCGCGTTCGGTTTATATTTTGGGGGATTTGTTTGATTTTTGGATAGGCGACGACGAGCAATCTGAATTGACCCAAACCGTCGCGCAAGCGATTCAATCCGTCGTGCAGCGCGGGATTGAATGTTTCTTCGTACACGGCAATCGGGATTTTTTGATCGGAAAGCAATTTGCAGCGCAATCCGGTATGAAGTTGCTGCCCGAATATGCGGTGGTCGATTTATACGGCAGCTCTGCCTTGATTTGCCACGGAGATACTTTGTGTATCGATGATGCGCGTTATCAGAAGTTCAGAAAGGTTGTTCACCAAAAATGGCTGCAGCGCCTATTCCTAAGCCTGCCGCTTGCCCTGCGCCTGAAAATCGCCCGTAAAATACGCCGAACCAGCAAGCAGGGCAAACAATATAAAGCCGCCGAAATCATGGACGTCCAGCCGCAATTTACCGCAGACATTGTGCGTCGGCATCGTGTCCAACTGTTGATTCACGGACACACCCACCGTGAGCATATCCATCAGGAAGACGGCTTTACCCGTATCGTGTTGGGGGATTGGAAGAGCGATTACGCTTCCATACTGGAGGTTGACGAACAGGGTTTTCGGTTTGTTCCTTTATAAATTTGCGGGGCGGTGGCGGGTAAAAATACAGGGGCTTGGGTTCAAGCTTTCATCTCGGTACGATATTTCAACTGTTCCGTATGGTTTGAATATGATTTGAATCACTAAAACATCGTCTCTTGTAAAACAGCTTCGCTTTAAAGCCATCATCAAAAAGGTCGTCTGAAAACCCTGAGATTTGGGTTTTCAGACGACCTTTTTCTTTCTCAGCTCAACATCAGAATTTCGCTTGCAGCCTCAACCAAGCAGTACGGCCGGGTTCGTTGACGCGCAAGGTTTGCGTGCCTGCTGAAGGGTCGCCGCCTTTGCTGACGAATTCGGCATAGGTTTTGTTGAACACGTTGTCTATGCCGGCCTGCAAGGTAGCGTATTTGCTGAATTTCCAGCCGGCATTGAGCGAGAGTACGCCGAAGCCGGAAGAGGCGCCAATGTCCTGACCGACGATATTGCCTTGACCTTTGCTGTAACGGTTTTGTTTCGCCACGACGCGCCATAACGCGCCTGCGCTGAATTTGCCGTTGTCGAAGGCGAGGGTGTTGTTCCACTCGAGCGGCGGGGTTTGTGCCAAAGGTTTGCCGTCGGTACGGTTTTTGCCGTGGGTGTAGGCGAGGCTGCTGCCGATTTCCCAGTTGGGCGCAAACGTCCATTTGACTTCGGCTTCGCCGCCGAAACGAGAGGCTTTAACGTTGCGTACGCCTAAATCCGTGCCTTGGCGTTCGAGTATGATGAAGTTTTTGACATCGCTGCCGAATACGGATACGGAGGCATGGAGGTTGGGACGTTTCCAGATGATGCCCGCATCGATTTGGCGGTTTTGTTCGGGATGGATGATTTTCTTTTTGGCGCGCAGACGTTCCCAGTAGTCGGGCGAGCGTTCGGCGATACCGAATCCGGCGTAGTATTTCAAGCCGTTATCCGTATCACGTTCCCAACGTAAGAAACCGGAATTCAAGTTGAATTTCTGATGTTTCAAAACGGGATCGGTTACGTCTGCGGAATCGTAATGCGCTTTGACACGGTCGTGGCGCAAGCCTGCTACCCAACGTTGTTTGTCGGTTTGCTGCCAAGCGGCTTCGGTGAAAACGCCCCATTGTTTGAAACTTTGGTTGGGCATATAGGGCTTGTGGCTGTAACCGTCGCCGCCGCGTTCCATGCGGGCGACGTGTACGTCGTCCATATAATCTACGCCGGTTTGCAGGTTGAGTTTGTCCCAGTCGAAGGTGGCTTTCAGACGACCTGTGTCGGTGTTGCGTTTGGGGTTGTTGGCGTTTTTAATCTGTTTGCCTGCCGGATTGCGGATGGTGCGCAGGCTGTATGTGTCCATGACGTGGTCGATTTCGCTTTCACCGTAGCGCAATTCGAGTTCGCTGAACCAAGGAGTGAGGTTGCGCTGGGTAAAGCGGACGTTCCATGCGTCGCGGTCGAATTTGCTGCCGTCCATCATGCGGTCGGCGTAGGCGACCTTGGCCCTGCTGCGTTCGTATGTGCCGGCGATGGTGGTGTTTTCGGTCGGGGTGATGCCCAGTTGCAGCATTTGGCTGTCGCGTTTGAAATGGGAGTGGACGCGTTTGCCTGAGCCGTCTTTGTAGTCGCCGGCTTCGTTATGGGAAATATTGCTGCGGACGTAACCGTATTTGCCGCCGAACTCGGCTTCAAGCGAACCGTCGCGGCGGTCGTTGCTGCCTGCGGTCAGAGTAGCGTTGACGTTGTAGGGTTTTTCGCTGAAATCAGGGTCTTTGCGGATAAATTGCACCGAGCCGCTGACCAAACCCATGCCTTGGGTTACGGTTTGCGGGCCTTTGGTGACGACGACTTTGTCGAAAGAATTCGGGTGGATGTAGGCAGTCGGCGGGTCCATACGCATGCTGCAGCCGCCGTAAATAAACTGGTCGTCTGCGTTAATCGACAGGCGCGAACCGCCCAAACCGCGGAACAATGGATCGCCCGAGCTTCCGCCTTTGCGGATGATGCTCATGTTGGGCACGGATTGTAAAAGGTCCGCACCGTCTCCGGCAGGGAGGGGTTGCAAAGCAGCTTTGGGGTTGAAAGTAACGCTATTGGCTTTTTGTTGTTGTGTGCCGGTGACGGTAACGGGGGAAAGGATAACAGTTTCTTCGGGAACGGGGTCTGTGTCCGCCCAAGCCTGGGATACGGCTAAGGCAATCGGCAGAAGGAGTAGCTGGTGTTTCATTCTTAGAGCTCCTTTTATTGGTTTAGTTCATTGTGCGTAGTTAATTACTACTTTAGTAGTATAAAGAATGTCAGGCAGTTTGTGAGTAAGAAAACGGTTTTATTTAATTTAAGTCAATATTTTTGAGTCATAATTAAATTATTTGAATAATAGTAATAACTGTGTTGATTAATTGCCTGATTGCCCGTTTGGCAGGAAGAAGGGATAAGGCTGTTACAGGGATAAAGAGGGCTGTGTTCGGGAGCAGGTTGCAAATCTGTTTTGGTATGTTGACACGGCGTGTCCTTTGGCATTCCGTTTGCAGTCATTACGATATTTCAAACGGCAAAAAGGTCGTCTGAAAATTTTTCAGACGACCTTGGTTTTAACGGGAAACACCTGGCAAACGATATCGGCGGGTTTATTTAAACCAACCCCTGACGCGCTCCAGCCCGCCGAAGTTGATGCAGGCATCGGCGCCTGTCTGCGCTTTCGGTTTGGCGCGGTAAGCTACGCCTACGCCGGCTTCTTTGAGCATCGGAATATCGTTCGCCCCGTCGCCCATCGCCAAAACCTGATGCGGCTGCAATCCGAGGCGGTCGCGGTATTCGCGCAATAAATCCGCCTTTGCCTGCGCGTCGATGATTCTGCCTTTCAGACGACCTGTCAGCTTGCCGTTTTCAATTTCCAAAACATTGGCGTGTTGGTATTCGAAGCCGAGGCGTTGTTGCAGCCTTTCGGTGAAAAACGTGAATCCGCCCGACACCAGCATGAATTTCACGCCGTGCGCTTTGCATTCGTCCAGCAAAAATTCCGCGCCGGGCGAGAGCTGCAAAACGTTTTCATAAACCTCCGCCAAAACCCGCTCGTTCAATCCCGCCAACAGGGCGACGCGGCTGCGCAAAGACTGCTCGAAATCCAATTCGCCGCGCATCGAGCGTTCGGTAATTTCCGCCACGCGGTCTTTCAAGCCGACGCCCGCCGCAATTTCATCGACGCATTCAATGGTAATCAGCGTCGAATCCATATCGCTGACAATCAGCCCGAGTTCGCCAAACGCCCTATCGGGCAACACGGCGTGGTCGATTTGACGGCTGTCCAGCAACGCCACGTCTGCCCCGCTTAAAGAAAAGCCTTCTTCAACGATAAAACGCATACGCTTTTCATCGGCGTAATCAGGCTCGGGCAGGCGGGAGAGGAGGGCGGAAGGTAGGGCTTCGGCGGAGGGGAATTGGAGGACGAGGGCGTGCGGCATGGCGGTGGCTCAAAAAATGCGGATTATATAGTGAAACAGTGAAAAATGTTACGGCACCCAAGCCGTATTTTCGGAAATGATTTCAAACGCAGATGGCAGTATGGGTAAGGCAATACAGGAAGGAAATGCCGAATTGTCGGCTTGCCTATTGCCAGTCCACTGAAAATTCGCTATAAGGGGATTATATGGAATATATTAACATTTATATACAGACAACCTAAAAAAGGATTCAGAGATGAAAATCGGTATCCCACGCGAGTCATTATCCGGCGAAACCCGCGTCGCCTGTACGCCTGCCACCGTTGCCCTGTTGAGCAAACTGGGCTTTGAAACCGTTGTCGAAAGCGGCGCAGGTTTGGCGGCAAGTTTGGACGATGCCGCTTACCAAACAGCAGGTGCGACCGTTGCCGACAAAGCGACGGTTTGGGCCTGTCCTTTGATTTATAAGGTCAACGCGCCGTCCGAAGGCGAGCTGCCGCTGCTCAAAGAAGGGCAGACCATCGTCAGCTTCCTGTGGCCGCGCCAAAACGAGGCTTTGGTGGAAGCCTTGCGCGCCAAAAAAGTGAACGCACTGGCGATGGACATGGTTCCCCGCATTTCCCGCGCGCAGGCTTTGGACGCTTTGTCTTCGATGGCAAACATCAGCGGCTACCGCGCCGTGATTGAAGCCGCCAATGCTTTCGGCCGTTTCTTCACCGGTCAAATTACTGCCGCCGGCAAAGTGCCGCCCGCGCAGGTTTTGGTGATTGGTGCCGGTGTGGCGGGTTTGGCGGCAATCGGTACGGCAAACTCGCTCGGCGCAGTGGTGCGCGCGTTCGATACCCGCTTGGAAGTGGCGGAACAAATCGAATCGATGGGCGGTAAGTTCCTGAAACTCGACTTCCCGCAAGAATCGGGCGGCAGCGGCGACGGCTACGCTAAAGTGATGAGCGACGAATTTATCGCCGCCGAGATGAAGCTCTTTGCCGAGCAGGCGAAAGAGGTGGACATCATCATCACCACCGCCGCCATTCCGGGCAAACCTGCGCCCAAGCTGATTACCAAAGAAATGGTGGAAAGCATGAAATCCGGCTCCGTCATCGTCGATTTGGCGGCGGCGACGGGCGGCAACTGCGAACTGACCAAACCGGGCGAATTGTTCGTAACCGACAACGGCGTGAAAATCATCGGCTACACCGACATGGCAAACCGCCTTGCCGGACAGTCTTCCCAGCTTTACGCCACCAACTTGGTCAACCTGACCAAGCTGTTAAGCCCGAACAAAGACGGCGAAATCACGCTGGACTTTGAAGACGTGATTATCCGCAACATGACCGTTACCCGCGACGGCGAAATCACCTTCCCGCCTCCGCCGATTCAAGTTTCCGCCCAGCCGCAGCAAACGTCGTCTGAAAAAGCCGCGCCTGCCGCCAAACCGGAGCCGAAACCCGTTCCCCTGTGGAAAAAACTTGCGCCCGCCGTCATCGCCGCCGTATTGGTACTGTGGGTCGGCGCGGTTGCACCCGCTGCATTCTTGAACCACTTTATCGTGTTCGTCCTCGCCTGCGTCATCGGCTACTACGTCGTCTGGAACGTCAGCCACTCGCTGCATACCCCGCTGATGTCCGTGACCAACGCCATCTCCGGCATCATCGTCGTCGGCGCGCTGCTGCAAATCAGCCAAGGCAACGGTTTCGTTACCCTGCTGGCCTTCATCGCCATCCTGATTGCCAGCATCAACATCTTCGGCGGCTTCTTCGTAACGCGTCGGATGTTGAATATGTTTAGGAAAGGGTAAAGCATGACTTTAGCCTATTGGTGCATTCTGATCGCATCGCTGCTGCCGCTGTTTTGTTCCTTCATCGCCAAAGCGCAGGGCGGTTTTCAGCCGTCAGACAACCGAAATCCGCGCGATTTCCTCGCCCGCACGCAAGGCTTGTCGGCGCGCGCCAATGCCGCGCAGCAAAACGGTTTTGAAGTATTCGCCCCGTTTGCCGCCGCCGTTTTGGTGGCACACGCCACAGGCAATGCCGCGCAAGCGACCATCAACCTTTTGGCCATATCGTTCATCGCCTTTCGCATTGCTTATATTTTCAGCTATCTGAAAGACAAACCGAGCCTGCGTTCGGCAATGTGGACGGGCGGATTTGTCTGCACCATCGGGCTGTTTGTAGCCGCTGTCTGATAGCGGGGTCGTCTGAAAACGAGTGCAGCGAGTTTCGCTAAAACGAATGCAGCGGGTTTTCAGACGACCTGGAAGCCAGTTTTCGAATATGAGGATTTCGACCATGAAAGCAAAATGCCTGTGCGGCAACGTATCTTTAGAAGTGGAACACGACAAACACGTCCACGCCTGCCATTGCTCAATGTGCCGCATTTGGGGCAGCGGCGCGACGTTTTCGCTGATTGCCGCCAAACCGCCGAAAATCGACGGCGGGGAGAACATCGCCCGCTACCATTCGTCCGAATGGGCGGAACGCGCGTTCTGCAAAAACTGCGGTACACACCTGTTCTACCATTTCCTGCCGAATGACAGCTATTTCGTCTTCGCCGGACTGTTTGCCGACAACGCCGATTTCAAATTGGAAGAGCAGATTTTCATCGACACCAAAGCCCCGTATTACGAACTGGCAAACGACACGCCCAAGCTGACCGAAGAAGAGTTTTTGGCACAATTCGGCGGCGAATAGGAAATCCGATACAGAGGTCGTCTGAAAACCCGAGTTCCAGATTTTCAGACGACGTTGAATTAACCGCCCCGATAGTCGGAGAACCCTATGAACCTGTCCCCCGAACAAACCGCCGCCCAACTGCGCTGCCCGCATGACGAAGCGGGAACAGCGTTCGGGCAGATGATGAACCTGCGCAACCTGACACAGATTCTCGGTTCGTTTGAAGCGGTGCAACTGCAAAACGGAGACCGCATCCTAGAAACGGGTTGCGGCAACGGCGGGCTGCTCGGCTACATTTTGTCGCAGGCAGAAAACCTGCATTACACAGGTTTGGAAATTTCCCCGTTAATGCACGCACAGGCGCAGGCATTCAATGCCCCGTTTCTCGAAGCAGGGCTGGCGGATTACCGGCTGTACGACGGCGGCGCGCTGCCTTTTGCCGATGAAAGCTTCGACAAAATCGTTTCCGTCAATACCGTCTATTTTTGGGACGATGCACCAAGCGCGCTTTCAGAACTGAGCCGCGTGCTGAAATCCGGCGGGCGGCTATGCCTGAATTTCTGCGAAAAAGACTTTATGGCGAAACTGCCGTTTGCCGCGCACGGCTTCGCGCTCTATGATGCCGCCGACATCCGCGCCCTGTCGGAAAACCTGCCGTTGCGCTGCATTCGGGAACAGCGAAGCCGTGATTGGGCGGTCAGTAAAAGCGGCAATCTGGTGCGGAGGGAGTTTGTCATAGTCGTCTTTGAAAAATACTAAGCATCAGGGTCGTCTGAAAACCCGAAATTCAGTTTTCAGACGACCCGATTAAAAAACACAGTTACTTTCACAAATAATTGGAGAATCACCATGTCTTCAGGACTCGTTACAGCGGCGTACATCGTAGCCGCGATACTGTTCATCTTCTCGCTGGCGGGGCTGTCCAAGCAGGAAACCGCCAAGCAGGGCTGTTATTCCGGCGTAGCGGGGATGGCGGTCGCCTTGTTCGTTACCGTGTTTTCCGAAAACACCCACGGACTGGGCTGGATCATCATCGCCATGCTGATTGGCGCCGCCATCGGAATCTACAAAGCTAAAAAAGTAGAAATGACCGAAATGCCCGAGCTGATTGCGCTTTTGCACAGCTTCGTCGGCTTGGCAGCCGTTTTGGTCGGCTTCAACAGCTATATCGCACCGGGCAACGTTTCGCACGATATGCACACCATCCATCTGGTCGAAGTCTATTTGGGCATCTTCATCGGCGCCGTAACCTTTACCGGCTCGCTGGTCGCGTTCGGCAAGCTCAACGGCAAAATCAGCAGCGCGCCGCTGCAACTGCCCGCCAAACACAAGCTCAACCTCACCGCATTGGTTTTATCCTTTATCCTGATGCTGGTGTTCGTATCCGTTGACGGCAGCGGCTTCATCCTCATCCTGATGACCCTGATCGCCCTCGCATTCGGCTGGCACTTGGTCGCCTCCATCGGCGGCGCGGATATGCCCGTAGTCGTGTCCATGCTGAACTCCTACTCCGGCTGGGCGGCCGCAGCGGCAGGCTTCATGCTCTCCAACGACCTGCTCATCGTTACCGGCGCGCTGGTCGGCTCCAGCGGCGCGATTCTGTCCTACATCATGTGTAAAGCCATGAACCGCTCTTTCATTTCCGTCATTGCAGGCGGTTTCGGTACCGACGGTTCCGCCGCAGCCTCAGGCAGCGAAGAAATCGGCGAATACCGCGAAGCCAAACCCGCCGAAGTTGCCGAAATGCTGCGCAACGCAAGCAGCGTCATCATCACCCCGGGCTACGGCATGGCAGTGGCGCAGGCGCAATACCCCGTTGCCGAAATCACCGAGCTTTTGCGTAAAAACGGCACCGAAGTACGCTTCGGCATCCACCCCGTCGCCGGCCGCCTGCCCGGTCATATGAACGTATTGCTCGCCGAAGCCAAAGTCCCCTACGACATCGTTTTGGAAATGGACGAAATCAACGACGACTTCCCCGAAACCGACGTAGTGCTGGTTATCGGCGCGAACGACACCGTCAACCCCGCCGCCCAAACCGACCCGAACAGCCCGATTGCCGGCATGCCCGTGTTGGAAGTGTGGAAGGCAAAAGAAGTCGTCGTCTTCAAACGCTCGATGAATACCAGCTACGCAGGCGTACAAAACCCGCTGTTCTTCAACGAAAACAGCGTGATGTGCTTCGGCGACGCGAAGAAAACTGTTGACGAGATTTTGGCGGAATTGAAGAAATAACATCCGAAACCAAGACAAAAGGTCGTCTGAAAACCCGATTCCAAGGTTTTCAGACGACCTTTTCTTATGAACACAATACGTCAAACACACCGCCGCCGTCATTCCCGCGCAGGCGGGAATTCATCGGAAATTCTAAGAAACTGATGTTTGAAAAACAGTTGCCGAGATTTAAAAGTGGATTCCCGCCTGCGCGGGAATGACGGTAGTCAGGCAGAAATTTATGCCTCTATGTGCAAGCCTGCCCCCCTCTCCCGTCCGG
>NZ_KV800921.1:30553-42924 GCF_001810355.1 Neisseria sp. HMSC074B07
CCCCCATCCTAACCTTCCCCCGCCGGACGGGGGAGGGACAAGGTTACTGACACGGCAAGAGGTCGTCTGAAATAGAAATCTATGCCGCTACATGCAGCCTGCCCCCTCTCCCGTCTGGCGGGAGAGGGCTGGGGAGAGGGTGGCTCTACGGGCTGCACGAATTTACTTTTGCTTAAAACCACAAAGCCACCCCCATCCTAACCTTCCCCCGCCGGACGGGGGAAGGAACAAGGTTGCTGCTGCGACAAAAGGTCGTCTGAAACCGTAAACTCAGTTTCAGACGACCTTCTCCTTTTTTGCCTCCACGCAATACTATAAAATTCGGGCTGCTGTTGATAGCAACTCCAATGATGATTAATAAGGAAATACAGAATGGGAAATGTAGCTTTTGTTATTGACCATAAGTGGGCAATTATAAGCATCCTAGTTGCTCTGATTATTTTATGCTGGGTACTTTTTGGTAAAAAATGGAGCAATGTATTAAAAGTCTTTTGTGCCGGGACATTTTCCATCGTTATTTTTGATATTTTATTTAATTGGTTTGAATTTTATTCTAAGGATTCGATAGACACTTTATCTGCGGGTTTTTGGAATTTCATTATTCTGATTGTTTCTGCACCAGTCGCTTTCGTCATTTGGCATTTCCGCGACGAAAACAATAGACAGCAAATCGAGAACCAGCGCAAAGACATTAATCTGAAAGAATTTCAAAAACTTTCCGAATGGGTTAGTGGTGCACATTTGCCGGAAATAAAAACCGTCAGTAAAACCACGCAGAAAAGCAGCTCAAAAGACGGGGCAGAAATTATAGAACAAACGACGGAGCAATCTGAAGAATATGCCAAAAAACCGGATACTGCCCATTTTGATACCTTCAGTAAACGGGACGGCGCGGTCGCTTTGCAGATTTCTGCTATCTATAACCTGTTACCATTTTTTCGAGGCGATTATGGAGAAAGTTTCCGCCTGCCTGCATTTAATCTGTTGAAGTCCGCTTGGCAGACAATGCTGCAAGATAGTTTGAAGAAATTGGAAAGAGAAAACCTATCTGAGATAGAAAAATCAGAAATTAGGGTTGAATTGTGGCAAAAAGCAGGAAGCCCTATGGGAATAGCTTTAACTCGTATGTTGTTAAGCTTAAATCAGGAAAATACAAAACTAAATCTACGCGATTTCCCCGAAATGTTACCCAATATTTGTTTGGCTGGGATAGCATTTAATTTGAATGGAATAAATGAAAGTACTAGGGATTTGTCAGGTTTAGATTTGTCTGGGGTGGATTTTCGAGGAGCTGACTTGCAATTGGCTAATCTCCAAAATAGTCAATTAGCTATGGCCAAGTTACAAAACGTCCAACTCCTTGAAGCTAACATGCAAAATGTTCAATTATTTGGTGCAAATTTACAAAATGCTCAATTAGTCTCAGTTAATTTACAAAATGCTCAATTAAATTATGCCAATTTCCAAAATAGTTTCTTATCACCATCGAATTGGCAAAATGCTGATATGGCATATGCTGATTTGAGGCAATCCTTTTTTGAATGGAAGAGACTATTTTACAGCAATGTTAATTTGAGTTTTGTTAAAATAACCGTGCATGATTTTAGTAAAAAAATTTATCCCGATTGGAAAAAAGAAAACGATTCTAAGTGGGAAGAACTGACAAAGGATGAGCAGAAGAAAGTAATGCAACGATTTTGTGATGAAACAAAGATGTGGATCTATAATGAAAAAGGGATGCTAATAGTATTTCCTATTCAGGAGGATGAAACCTAACTCTAATCATGGTTTATCCCTAAAGGTCGTCTGAAACCGAAATTCTCTTTTCAGACGACCTCTTCTTACGAACAGACCATACCAAACACCCCTCCGCCGTCATTCCCGCGCAGGCGGGAATCCATCGCAAACTCTAAGAAACAGATATTTGAAAAACAGTTGCCGAGATTTAAAAGTAGATTCCCGCCTGCGCGGGAATGACGGTAACCGGACAAGAATCTATACCACGACATGCAGCCTGCCCCCTCTCCCGTCCAGCGGGAGAGGGCTTGGGAGAGGGTGGCCCTATGGGTTGCACGAATTTGATTTTGCCTAAACCTCAGAAGCCACCCCCATCCTAACCTTCCCCCGCCGGACGGGGGAAGGGACAGGTTGCTGATACGGTAAAAGGTCATCTGAAACTGAAAATTTGGTTTCAGACGACCTCTCTTCATCGCTCCGCAAAATCTCTAACCCTCAAACGGTGCAATCCCAAACGGGCGGTTTACCGCAAGCCGTTTGCGTCCAGCCATTTCTCCAAGTCTTCGGCGCTGATTTTGCCGCCGTTTTCTTCCAAATCAAGCTTGTTGACCTGTTTGCCTTTGCTGTATTTCGCTAAGACAGGCGTGCCGCCGAGTTTGTATTGTTGGCGGAACGCGGTCCATGCTTCTTTGTCCTGGTGCAGGAGGTGGACGTTGACGAAGTAGATTTTGCCGTTCAGGTTGCGGCTGGCGATGTAGCGTTTGAACATGGGTTCGAAGGCGTTGCAGTCGCCGCAGCTTGGGCGGCCGATGTAGGCGTAAACGGTGTCTCCGTTGGCGACGCGTTTTTTGAAGCTTTCGACGGTCAGGCTGTCGAGGTGGAAGTAGATGTCGGAATAGGTGTCTTCCAGCCGCTTGGTGTTTTCGGCGGAAAGGCGCACGGCGGTTTGCGCTTCGGACAGGCTGTTTTTCAGGGCTTCGGTTTCACGGTCGGCGGCGCAGGAACACAAGAGCAGCGCGGCGGTCAGGACGGGCAGGATTTTCATGATTCGGCTCCTTGGTTGCGATAGGGAAAGTATACGCTTTTCGCGGCGGCGGGGTCGTCTGAAACTTGGGAAACGGTTTTTTTCAGACGACCTTTTGATGTATGGCAATGGGCGGGCGAAGTAGCGTTGTGTAGCGTGGGCTTTGTCCGCGATGGGTTGGGGGAGGGCGTCGGTTTACTGCGGGTTGAAGCCATCCCCTGCAAAACGGTAGAATGACGGCAGTTTGGCAGACGGTTTGCGCCGATATTTGGGCGCGCCGTTCCTATATCGATATAAACCATCCAATCAAAGGAAACCTTCATGACGACATTCCCCATCGCGCGCGCGGGCGATAAGACACATCAGGTTCGGGCGCGGGTGGTGGCGGATCCGTCATTCCCCATCGCGCGCGCGGGCGATAAGACACTTGAAATCCAAGGCAAAATGGCGAACCGCCACGGCTTGATCGCCGGTGCGACCGGTACGGGTAAAACCGTAACCCTGCGCCGTATGGCGGAAGCCTTCAGCAGCGAGGGCGTTCCCGTATTTTTGGTTGACGTCAAAGGCGATTTGTCGGGCATCGCGCAAGCGGGTGCCGCCAGCGGCAAGGTGGGCGAACGCATTGCCGAGTTTGGCTTGGGCGAGCAATGGCTGCAAAGTTTCCCCGTGCGCTTTTGGGATGTTTACGGCGAAACCGGCATTCCGGTGCGCGTAACCGTTTCGGAAATGGGCCCGCTGCTGCTGGCGCGTTTGATGAATCTGAACGACACGCAGGAAGGCTTGTTGAACCTCGTGTTTAAAGTTGCTGACGACAAAGGCTGGCACATTCTGGATTTGAAAGACTTGCGCAGCATGCTGAAACACGTTTCCGACCACGCTTCGGAATACCGCACGCAATACGGCAACGTCTCCGCCGCCAGTATCGGCGCGATTCAGCGGCAGCTTTTGACGCTGGAGAACGAAGGCGCGGAAAAATTCTTCGGCGAGCCGTCGCTCAACTTGCAAGATTGGATGCAGACCGACAACGGCAAAGGTGTCATCAATATCCTCAATTCGGAAAAACTGATGCGCTCGCCGCGTATGTACAGCGCGTTTTTGCTGTGGATGTTGGCGGAATTGTTTGAAACCCTGCCCGAAGTCGGCGATTTGGACAAGCCGAAATTCGTGATGTTCTTCGACGAAGCGCATTTGATGTTCGACAACGCCGCCAATGCGCTGGTGGAACAGGTCGAGCAAGTCGTGCGCCTGATCCGTTCCAAAGGCGTGGGCGTGTATTTCGTGACCCAAAACCCGCTCGATTTGCCCGACACCATCCTCGGACAGCTCGGCAACCGCGTGCAACACGCCCTGCGTGCCTTCACGCCGCGCGACCAAAAAGCGGTTAAGGCCGCTGCCGAAACCTTCCGCAGCAACCCGAATATCAAAGTTGCCGAAGCGATTGCGGAACTGGGCGTCGGTGAAGCACTCGTTTCCTTCCTCGATGAAAAAGGTATGCCCGAGCCGGTAGAACGCGCGCTCGTCCTGCCGCCGCAATCGTCCTTGACCCCGCTTGCCGCAGAAGAGCGCAACCGCTTGTTCCAAAACGATGATTTGTATCCGACCTATAAAGACATGGTGGACAATTATTCCGCCTTTGAAGCCTTAGCCGAAGCCGACAGCCAGGCTGCGGCGGAGAAAGAGGCGGCAGCGGCGGCAAAAGAGCAGGAAAAAGCGCAAAAGGCCGCTGAAAAAGAAGCCGCCAATGCCGATCCCGGCATACTCGGCGGACTGCTCGGCGGCTTGAGCGGCGGACGCAAAAAGTCAGGACAGGGCTTGGGCTACAACGTCGCCGATGCCATCGGCAGCCAAATCAACCGCCAAGTAACCAACGCCATTTCCCGCAGCGTGATGGGCATCATTAAAAACATGTTTAAAAAATAAGGCGTAAAAAGAAGGCAAAGGTCGTCTGAAAGCATGAAAATCGGTTTTCAGACGACCTTTTATGCTGGAGGAGGCGGGAGGTAGATTGACGATATGGGAACAAGAGACTGAGATGACTGTGCAAAAAAGCGTCCGCATTTTGGGGATAGACCCCGGCAGTCGGGTGACCGGTTTCGGCGTGATCGACGTATGCGGCAGGGAACATTTTTATGTGGCTTCAGGCTGTATCAAAACGCCGCCGAATGCGCCGTTGGCGGAGCGTATCGCCGTGATTGCGCGGCATATCAAGGAGATTGTGCAGCAATACCGCCCGCATCAGGCGGCGGTGGAGCAGGTGTTTGTCAATGTGAATCCGGCGGCTACGCTGATGCTGGGACAGGCGCGCGGGGCGGCATTGGCGGTGTTGGTGATGGAAAACTTGCCTGTGTTTGAATATACGGCTTTGCAGGTCAAGCAGGCGGTGGTCGGGAAAGGCAAGGCGGCGAAAGAGCAGGTGCAGCATATGGTGGTGCAGATGCTGTCGCTGTCGGGTACGCCGCAATCGGACGCCGCCGACGGACTCGCCATCGCACTGACACACGCTTTGCGCAATCACGGCTTGGCGGCGCAGTTGGGCAAGGGGCAGATGCAGGTGAAGCGGGGGCGTTTCCAATAAGACTCGACGCGGCATTGCTTCGGTATAGTGGATTAACTTTAAATCAGGACAAGGCGGAGGCAACGCCGTACTGGTTTAAAGTTAAGCCACTATAAAAAAAGGTCGTCTGAAAGCCCCTTAATCTTTCAGACGACCTTTGGTTTTCCCGATCTGTATTGTTTTTGCTCGGTGTTTATTGCAGGGTGAAGCCTGCTTTGAATTCCAGCTTCGGCACGCCGACGATAAAGCGTTCGCCGATGCTGTCTTCAAACTCGTATGCGCCTTCGATGCTGCCCCATGGGGTGCAGAGTTGGGAGCCGCTGTTGTATTCATACGCCTCGCCCGGATAGAGAACCGGCTGTTCTTCAATTAGACCGGAATGGCCTACCGGTTCGGTCGCTCCGTGTCCGTCGGTGATTTCCCAGAAACGCTGGCGCAGCGTGATGACATCGTTGCTGCGGTTGCAGATGGTAATCACATAGTTGAAGGCATAGCGGTCGCGATAAACATCGCTTTGACCCGCAACGTAGCGTGGTTGAACATTGATTTCGATTTCGTTCATTTTTGTTGTCCCGTAATAGTGTTTTTTGTTTGCACCGATTTTTTTCGATGCGTTTGAAGTCTTATGGCTTCGAATAAGTGTGTTGAAAAAATCAGATAATCCAGGCAGCAATGCCTAAAACTATCAAGGTCATGATGGCGGCGATGATGTCGTCCAGCATGATGCCGAATCCGCCGTGCACATGCCGGTCAAACCATTTGATCGGCCAAGGTTTGATGGAATCAAACAGGCGGAACAGAATAAATGCCGCCAGCCACCAATTCCATTTAAACGGCGCAAAAGCCAGAATCAGAAGCATCGCTACCATTTCGTCCCAAACGATACCGCCGTAGTCTTGGATGCCGAGTGCTTTTTCGGTGTGGTTGCAGATGCGGATGCCCCACATAAACAGGGCGACACACAAAAAAGCCAGAATCCAGCCGTCGATACCGATTAAAACCAAGAGAAATGCTATCGGCAGGGCAGCCATCGTTCCGAATGTGCCGGGCGCGACAGGCGCGAGACCGCTGCCGAATCCGAATGCCAGAAGGCATAACGGGCGCTGCTTCAACCAGTCGAAAGTAGGTTTAAATTCAGCCAAAGTGATCAAATCCTAATGAAGTCAGTTTTAATTCGCCGCCATTGGAATCTATTATTTTCAGACGACCTGTATTATTTATTTTCCCGATGGGCGTTACTGCTACGCTGCATTGTTCGGCTGCTTTCTGAATCTCGCTGCGCCGGCATTCGGGGGCGGTGAAAACCAGTTCGTAATCATCGCCGCCTGCCAGTGCGCAGGAGAGCCAGCTTTCGTGCGGTAAGACGTTTTTCAATTCTTCTAAAACCGGCAGCGCATTTGCCGAAATTTCCGCTCCGACCGATGACGCGGTCAAAATGTGACCGAGGTCTTGTGCCAGACCGTCCGAAATATCTTGAGCGGCATGGGCAATGGGCAGAAGCGCCTGTCCCAATCCCACTCTAGGCTCCGGACGGAGCAGCCTGTCATGGCAGCGGTCGAACAAATCGGGTGGTAGTGTGTGTGTGTTCAGGCGGCAGTTTAAAGCGGCTGCTGCTGATCCGATTTGTCCCGATACCCAAATATCGTCGCCGTCTTTCGCGGCATCGCGCCGTAGGGCTTGTCCTTGCGGAAGCTCGCCGATAATGGTGACGTTGAATACCAAATCGCCTTTGGTCGTGTCGCCACCGATTAGGGTAATGCCGAAACGCTGCGCCAAACTGAAAAAGCTGTCACAAAAACGTTTCAGCCAATTTTCGTCCAATTCGGGCAATCCGGCACTTAATAACACCCATTTCGGGGTTGCACCCATCGCGGCCATATCGGATATATTGACAGCAAGCATTTTCCATGCCAAATCTTCCGGAGCGGTGTCAGAAAAAAAATGTCTGTCTTTTAACAGCATGTCCGCGCTAAAACATAAATCAAATCCGTGACTTGGGCGGATAATCGCGGCATCGTCGCCAATTCCCAAAATTAAACCGCTGCTTTTCTGTTTTTGCAAATATTGTCTGATAAAGTCAAATTCCGTCATATATTGCACACAAAGTGATAAAGAGTATTATTAATCGAAATGGAATTTTCGATAGACGAATAATGTATATTTATACAATATATATGTTAGTTAATGTAATAGATTGCATTAAACGGTAATGTAATCGAGTGGATTGCAAAAATAAATAAGATTTTTTAGTCTAAATGATAAAGGTCAAAAAACGTGCTTCTATCAAAATGATTCCCTAAAAAGGGAAAAAGCGCCTCAAAAAAGAGCATCAAGCCGCGCAAGAGGAACGGTAATATAGGAAAGTCTGCAAGTTGATATCAGGATATCGAGGTCGTCTGAAAAGCCGTTTTAGGTTTTTCAGACGACCTTTTGTCAAAATAAGAACAAAACGGCTTTTAGGCAGGCGTATCTTTCAACTCCGCGCCCACATCTTTCAAACGCTGCAATACTTCATCCCATGCTTTGTCCAAATCGCGGCATGCACCGCCTTCCGCCTTGATGCCGAACTCGATATGCGGTTTGACCGCCGTTCCGTCCGCATTTTGCCAGCCGACGCTGGGCAGGCTGTAAGAGCGCACGCCCGGGTAGGTGCGTTCGACGTATTCCATAATCGGCGCGACGCGCGATTCGGGTTGTCCGAACACATACACGCTGCGGCTGCCGCGTTCGGTTTGGTTGAAGCGGTCGGCGTAATAAGTATCCAAAACCCATTCCGCCATCGGGTGCGCCATCACGGGGAAGCCGGGGAAGAAATAATGTTCGCGGATGGAAAATCCGGCGATGTTGTTGAACGGGTTGGGCACAAGTTCCGCGCCTGCGGGAAAGTCCGCCATTTTCAGGCGCTGGGCGTGTTCGGGGGCGTCGAGCGGCTCGCCGCGTTTAAGGGTAACGGCTTCGACGAACTTGGCGGCTTCGGGATGGCGGACGACGGGCAAATCCAAAGAGGTGGCGGCAGCTTGGCGGGTATGGTCGTCGGGTGTAGAACCGATGCCGCCGGTAACGAAAGTTGGCAGGTCGTCTGAAAAGCTGCGGCGCAGTTGTTTAATCAATAAATCAGGTTCGTCGGGCAAGTATTGCACCTGATTGAGCTTCAGTCCGCGCGATTCCAGCAGGGATTTGAAAAAGGCGAAATGCTTGTCTTGGCGGCTGCCGTGCAGGATTTCGTCGCCGATGATGATGAGGTTGAACAAATGCTGTTGGTCTTTCATAATCTTTCTTCTCGGAGGTCGTCTGAAAATGTCCGGACGCGCCTAAAGGGTTAAACAAAAGGAAAACCATGCACGAATATCGTTTGAAACAACCGAAAAACTGGCTTGACCGCTTGGAAAGTGTCTTCTTTGCCGTCTTCGGCTTGGGTTTGATACTGATGGAACGGCGCATTGCACTGGGCTTAACGCTCTTTGCCTTTTCCGCATGGTCGCTGTGGCGTGATTTTTATAAACGCAGCCGCGAAATCGTATTTTCAGAAGAAGGGATTTGCAAAATCAGCCGCGAAGGCACGCAAACACTGCCTTTAGAGGATTTTTGCGGCGTGGCGGTATTTACTGATACGAAACGAAGCAGAATCATTAATATCTACCGGATTGCGCTCGTCCCTAAGCAGCCGTACGATACGCCGCTGACGGTATATACCGTAGTACAGTCGTTTACCCGTCTGCCGGCTTTACCCCCGGAGTCCGTCAATTACATCCGTCATCGGATTGCCGAATGCACGGGCTTGCAGGATTTCGGCGATATCGGCTCGGCGACCTTGTCGGAGCTGTATGCAAAATGCTGTTTTTTAAATCAAGATTGACATGAAAACCGAAATCCGTTTTCAGACGACCTATTTGGTTTACTCGGCTGGATTGTCGGCAATATTTATTAGATAATAAACCTAATTTTACGAAAAGGGGCGGTTGCGCCCATTTATTTTTAGTCCAAAGGATTCCCCCATGAGCCAAAACAATACTATCCTGCAATCCCTCCCCATCGGTCAAAAAGTCGGCATCGCCTTCTCCGGCGGTCTTGATACCTCTGCCGCGCTGTTGTGGATGAAACTCAAAGGCGCGCTGCCTTATGCCTACACTGCCAACCTCGGTCAGCCAGACGAAGAAGACTACAACGCCATTCCCAAAAAAGCGATGGAATACGGTGCGGAAAACGCCCGCCTGATCGACTGCCGCGCGCAGTTGGCACACGAAGGCATCGCCGCCATCCAATGCGGCGCGTTCCACGTTTCCACCGGCGGCATCGCCTATTTCAACACCACGCCTCTGGGCCGCGCCGTTACCGGCACCATGCTCGTCTCCGCCATGAAAGAAGACGACGTCAACATTTGGGGCGATGGCAGTACCTACAAAGGCAACGACATCGAGCGTTTCTACCGCTACGGTCTCTTGACCAATCCCGCGCTGAAAATCTACAAACCTTGGCTCGACCAACAATTTATCGACGAACTCGGCGGCCGCCACGAAATGAGCGAATTTCTGATTGCCAACGGTTTCAACTACAAAATGTCGGTTGAAAAAGCTTACTCCACCGATTCCAATATGCTCGGCGCAACGCATGAAGCCAAAGATTTGGAATTCCTCAACAGCGGCATCAAAATCGTCAAACCCATCATGGGCGTTGCCTTCTGGGACGAAAACGTCGAAGTCAAACCCGAAGAAGTCAGCGTACGCTTTGAAGAAGGCGTGCCGGTTGCATTGAACGGCAAAGAATACGCCGACCCCGTCGAACTCTTCCTCGAAGCCAACCGCATCGGCGGCCGCCACGGCTTGGGTATGAGCGACCAAATCGAAAACCGCATCATCGAAGCCAAATCACGCGGCATCTACGAAGCCCCGGGCATGGCGTTGTTCCACATCGCCTACGAGCGTTTAGTAACCGGCATCCACAACGAGGACACCATCGAACAATATCGCATCAACGGCCTGCGCCTCGGCCGCCTGCTCTACCAAGGCCGCTGGTTCGACAGCCAAGCCCTCATGTTGCGCGAAACCGCCCAACGCTGGGTCGCCAAAGCCATTACCGGCGAAGTAACCCTTGAATTGCGCCGCGGCAACGACTACTCGATTCTGAACACCGAATCGCCCAACCTGACCTACCAACCGGAACGCCTGAGCATGGAAAAAGTCGAAGATGCCGCATTCACCCCGCTCGACCGCATCGGCCAGCTCACCATGCGCAACCTCGACATCACCGACACTCGAGCCAAACTCGGCATCTACTCGCAAAGCGGCTTGTTGTCGTTGGGCGAAGGTTCGGTATTGCCGCAGTTGGGCAATAAGAAATAAGGTTTGTTGCCCTACATCATTGGCAACTTAAGGGGTCGTCTGAAAAGACGATCCCTTATAAAGGAATCCCATGAAAGAATACAAAGTCGTCATTTATCAAGAAAACCTGCTGTCCAGCCTGTTTTTCGGCGCAGCCAAAGTCAATCCCGTCAAATTCAGCGCGTTCCTCAACAGCCAAACTCCAGAAGGTTGGCGTGTCGTAACCATGGAAAAAGACCAACGCCGTATGCTCTTATTTTTCAGACGTGAAGCCTACATCGTCATTTTGGAGCGGGAACGTGTTTAAGCTAGGCGTTTATGCCTGTCTCGGGCTGTTCGTCGGCTGGGTGTTGCTGCTGATTCTGCAACTTTGGTTTTCTTTTATCGAGGCAGAATTATTCTTCAAAATTACTCTGACCATGGCGGGGTTGTTTGTCATCATCCTCGCTGCCTTGCTGGTGTTCAGTCAGTATTTTTCCGAAAAGAAAATGAAAGACGACGGGTTTATCAACTGATGCGGCTCCGGACAAAACCTGCATCCAAACCATAATAGGTCGTCTGAAAAACCGTTTTCAGACGACCCCCACTATTTCCTCAAATCATTTGAAATCATGAAATTCTTCACACACTTTTATCTTGAAAACCATATGTATTTCAACGACTACTTGAAATACGTCCTCATTTTCGCCGCGCTCGTCGTCCTGCTGCTCGCCGTGTCGCAATACCTGCGCCACCGCATGGATACCAAATACCGCGACCTGAGCATCATTGCCCTGCTGCTGCTCATCCTCATCAGTGGTATCCAATACCTCTCATACAGCGAACGCCAAAACTTTGCCGCCGACACCTCGCGCATGGTCGGGTTTCTCAATGCCCTGATTGAAAACCAAAAAGTGGAAAAACGCGACATCAGCGTCAACAGCACGCACCTATACAACGGCATGATCGTCGGCATCAAAAACCAATACTACGAAGTCCATTTCAATCAAGACTTCTCCGCCTACACCCTGACCCCCATCAATTTGGTCAACAACAACATCGAACTCATCGACAAAGAATAACAGGACACACTCATGGAAGCATACTCCCTCCTTGCCTTCAAACTCCTTATGGGTATTTTAGGTTTGGTTTTGCAAATCAACCTCTTAGGTAAAGGCAATCTCGCCCCCACCTCCGCCATGGATCAAGTGCAAAACTATGTTCTCGGCGGCATCATCGGCGGCGTGATTTACAGCGACAGCGTCGGGCTTTTACAGTTTTTCCTCGTGATGGTTCTGTGGACGCTTTTGGTATTGAGCCTCAAGTTCATCAAAAACAACAACCGCTGGGTCAAATCCATCATTGACGGTAAATCCGTCTGGGTCATCGTCAACGGCGAAATCCAAACCGAAGAATGTATGAAAAACGGCATCAGCGCACACGACCTGATGTTTAAGCTCCGTGCCGCCGGCATCTACGAAATCGCCGCCGTCAAACGCGCCGTCATGGAACAAAACGGTCAGCTCACCGTCATCCAATACGGCGACGAAAGCCTGCGCTACCCCCTGATTACCGACGGGCAAATCGACCACGACATCTTGGAAATCATCAAACGCGACGACGAGTGGCTGCAACAGGAACTTGACCGTCTCCATCTTGATGCTTCGAAAGTCTATATCGGCGAATATATCGACGGGAAATTGGTGGCACACCCTTATCCTTCTTAATTTATAGTGGATTAAATTTAAATCAGGACAAG
>NZ_KV800921.1:43024-76061 GCF_001810355.1 Neisseria sp. HMSC074B07
CGTACTGGTTTAAAGTTAATCCACTATAAAAAAACAAAGGTCGTCTGAAACCTAGACTGGATTTCAGACGACCTTTTTGCATCAACCCCAAATGACGCAGGTTTTGCTGTTTTTGTTAATCGCGATATTCAAACGACGTCCCCAAAAACTGCTCTAAGGCAGAAACATGGGAATGATGCGGGTCTTTGACGGCAGTCAGCAGTAAAACGCTGCCGTGTTGCCGTTCCAACTCCAAGAGCTGCCTAATGGCGGTTTGCTCGGTATCGCCGTGCAGCTCCTCATGGTAACGGCTGACGAAACCGTCAAAATGTTCAGCCGGATTTTCATGATACCAGCGGCGCAGGTTTGCACTGGGGGTGATGTCTTTGAGCCAAAGCGCCGTAGTGAAGACCTCTTTGCGGATGCCGCGCGGATAGAGGCGGTCGATAAAGACTGCGGTTTGTTCGGGGTCGGGCCGGTATGCGTAAATGCGCTGTACGGTAAACATGTTTGCTTGTCTCCAATGGATTCAGGTCGTCTGAATGTTCAGACGACCTGATGTTTTATAGTGGATTAACTTTAAACCATTACGGCGTTGCCTCGCCTTGGCTCAAAGAGACATTCTCTAAGGTGCTGAAGCACCAAGTGAATCGGTTTCTGTACTGTCTGTACTGTCTTGCGGTTTCATCGCCTTGTCCTGATTTAGTTAAGCCACTATACTTTAATGGTTTGAAAAAAGGCGGGCAAGAACGCCCGCCTTGCAATTTATCTGCCTCAAGCGTAATGAATACCCAATACTTTGGCGTTGTGGCTGATGATTTCTTCGGCAAGCTGCGGGTTGTCGTTGAGCTTGATGCCGAAGCCGGGAACAAGTTCTTTCAGACGACCTTCCCATGAGGAAATGCGGCTTGGGAAGCATTGGTGGATGAGTTTGATCATCAAGGGTACGGCGGTTGATGCGCCGGGGGATGCGCCCAAGAGTGCGGCGAGCGAGCCGTCGGCGTGGGCGACGATTTCGGTGCCGAATTGGAGGACGCCGCCTTTTTCGGAGTCTTTTTTGATGATTTGAACGCGTTGTCCTGCGGTGATGAGTTCCCAGTCGTCAGGGTTTGCTTCGGGGTAGTATTCCAGCAGGGAGGCGAAACGTTCTTCTTTGGTTTTGCGCAATTCGCCCAAGAGGTATTTGGTCAGGGGCATATTTGCCCAACCCGCGCGCAGCATGGGGTAGAGGTTGTCCAAGTGGATGGACAGGGGTAAATCCATGAGCGAACCTTGTTTGAGGAAGTTGGAACGGAAGCCTGCGTAAGGGCCGAACATGAGGTGGCGTTTGCCGTCCACGTTGCGGGTGTCGAGGTGCGGGACGGACATGGGCGGCGCGCCGACGGAGGCTTGTCCGTACACTTTGGCGTTGTGTTGCGCGGCGGTTTCGGGGTTGCTGTTGCGGAAGAACAGCCCGGAAACGGGGAAGCCGCCGTAGCCTTTGCCTTCGGGGATGCCGGATTTTTGCAGCAGGGTCAGTGCGCCGCCGCCTGCGCCGAGGAAGAGGAAGCGGGTGCGGAGGGTGAGTTGTCCGTCAGGGTTGCGGGTGTCGCTGGTTTTGAGTACCCATGCGCCGTCGGATTCGCGTTTGATGTCGTCGACGTGGCGGTTGAACTCGGTTTTGACGCCTTTTTCGCGCAGGTATTGCACCATTTGGCGGGTCAGGCTGCCGAAATCGACGTCTGTGCCTTCGGCGGAGTAGTTGGCGGCGACGGGTTGGCCTTCTTTACGGCCGTTGATGACCAGCGGCGCCCATTCGGCGATTTTGGCGCGGTCGGTGGAGAATTCCATCCGTTCGAAGAGTTTTTGGGATTTGAATGCGTCGTAACGTTTTTGCAGGTAGTCGCAATGGTCGGTGTTCATGACCAGCGACATATGCGGGACGGTATGGATGAAGGAGTTGTCGGTGATTTTGCCTTCTTCGACAAGCGATGACCAGAACTGGCGGCTGATGTGGAATTGTTCGGCAATATTGAGGGCGCGGGTCGGGTCGATGGTGCCGTCTGCGCCGAGCGGGGCGTAATTGAGTTCGCATAACGCGGAATGCCCTGTGCCGGCGTTGTTCCAAGCGTTTGACGATTCCAACGCTACGTCTTCCAAGCGTTCGATAAGGGTGATTTCCCAAGACGGTTCGAGTTCTTTGAGCAAAACGCCCAAAGTTGCGCTCATAATGCCTCCACCCACCAAGACAACATCTGTTGCTTCAGCCATGGTTGTACTCCTAGAAACAGGCATATCCTGCCTTTATGATTATCCGTTGTATTACGAACGCCTGTTTCGGCGGTAAAACCTGCTGGCGCGGTGTTTTTGGCGTGGAAGATTGCGCGCGGGTTTTACGTTTTGAACCGATGTTAAACCGTTCATAATATGTTATTGAGAATTTAGTGGATTTTTCTGAGAATTGCAAAGATTTTCTGTTTGGATTTACATAAACGCAGTTTGAAAAGGTCGTCTGAAACATTCAGACGACCTTTATTTATCAGGTGTTTGGCGGGGGTGAGCCTGATTTCATTCACTTCTTAAAGACTTCAGATTGTCAGCAAGATGGACGTGTTTTGATGAAAAAATGAAGAAGAAAACGTTTTTTCAGGACGCGTCATAAGCTGCCGCTTTTTTGAGCAGTTTTGCCCTTGCCTGCGGCCATTCTTCGCGCAGCAGGCTGTATTCCACCGTATCGCGCACGCTGCCGTCTTTCCGCAATTTGTGGCAGCGCAAGATACCGTCTTGGTGTGCGCCCAGGCGTTCGATAGCGCGTTGAGAGGCGGTGTTGAGGTTGTCGGTCTGCCAGCAGGCGCAGCGGCAGTTTAAATTGTCAAAGACGTAGTCGAGCAACATGATTTTGCAGGCGGTATTGATGCGCGTGCGCCGTGCCGACAGGGCATACCATGTGAAACCGATGTAGAGGCGGGGGATGGCGGGGTCGATGTGGTAAAGCGAAGTCGAGCCGACGATTTTGCCCGTGTCTTCGTCGATGACGGCAAAGGCGAGGCGGGTTTGTGTGGCGGTGTGGATGTAGTCCGCCACTTGGTCGGGTTCGGGCGCGGTGGTTACGTTCAGCTTCCAGACTTCGCCGTCGCAAACTGCTTCGCGCAAACCGGCTTCGTGTGCCGCCGTCAAAGGTTCGAGACGGACGCGGTCGAAGGACAAAACGGGAACAGATGAAAAATCAGCCATGGGGATTCCTTTGTATTGGATGGTTTGGGTTTTCAGACGACCTTTCATAGTGTCTTAACGGGCGACATCTTTGAGGTCGTCTGAAAGCTATTGATTAATGATGTTTGAACACCAGCACGCCCGATTCCGATACAAACCCGTCCAGCGGCAGGTCGTGCGGTTCGCGCGGCAGCGTGTCAACCAGTTGGCAAGCGAAGCCTACACCTATGGTTTTTGCCTGTAAACGGTATTTCATCGCTGCGAGCGTCGCGTCGTAATAGCCGCCAGCCTGCCCTAAGCGGTAGCCTTCGCGGTCCATGCCGACAATCGGGACAAGCAATATCGATAAACCGTGTACGCGGATTTTGCGTCCCGAAAACTGCGGTACATGCAGCTTCGCCCTGCCGCGTTTGCGTTCTTGTTTTGCCCCGTCGGCAGGATAGGGCGTGAACCACATCCGCCGCGAACGCGGTTCGATATAAGGCAGATAGAGTTTGGCGCCGCGTTTTTGTGCCGCACGCACAAAGCCGTCCAGCCGCAGCTCGCTGCCCATCGGCCAATACACGCCGATCTTCCGCCCCTTCTTGATATAACGTTTGAGCAGGCGGTTAACCGTTTGCCCCGCCGCCAACCGCCCTTGATGCCCCATCTGAGCGCGGGCGCGGCGCAATTCTCGGCGTAGGGCGTGTTTTTCCTCATTCCTCATTTCAGACGACCTTTTGAGTGTTGTTGTAGAATACGGCGATTATAAACGCTCCGTTAACATCAAAACAGGATTCCGCCATGTGGCATATCGTCCTTATCGGCTACCTCTTCGTCGCCGTCATGTATTCCGCCGCCCAACCCAGCATCGCGCGCGCTTTGATTTATTTGGTTTTTTGGGCAGTCCTGCCCGTTGCGTTTACCGTTTTCACCGTCACCATCCGCCGCCGCAACCGCCTGATGAAGCAGCAGGAAAAGGGAGCATTCGAACAAAGCAGCCGCGCAGCCGGACAAGAAGGCGGCAAACAGGACGGCAGTGCATAAAATCCCTTTTCAGACGACCCCTTATCCGCTATAATCCGTCAGTTTTCCATTTCGGAAACACACTATTTTTTAAAACTTATGCCCACTTTCGCCGAAGGGTGCTTGACAATAGGCGCAGCCTATCAAGTTCTATGCGATTGAATGTGTGCTCTTAACCCTTTCAAGGAAATAAAATGTCTCAAATTACTATGCGTCAGATGATTGAAGCCGGCGTTCACTTCGGCCACCAAACCCGTTTCTGGAACCCGAAAATGGCACAATACATTTTCGGTGCGCGCAATAAAATCCACATCGTCAACCTGGAAAAAACCCTGCCGATGTTCCAAGAAGCGCAAGAAGCCGTACGCCGTCTGGTTGCCAACAAAGGCACCGTGCTGTTTGTCGGCACAAAACGTCAAGCGCGTGAAATCATCCGCGAAGAAGCTACCCGCGCCGGTATGCCTTTCGTCGATCACCGTTGGTTGGGCGGCATGCTGACCAACTACAAAACCGTTAAGCAATCCATCAAACGCCTGGAAGAAAAAACCGCTGCTTTGGAAAACGCTGCCGAAGGCGGTTTCAACAAAAAAGAAATTCTGGAAATGCAACGCGACGTTGAAAAACTGGAACGTTCTTTGGGCGGTATCAAAAACATGAAAGGCCTGCCTGACGCGATTTTCGTTATCGACACCGGCTACCAAAAAGGTACTCTGGTCGAGGCTGAAAAACTGGGCATCCCCGTTATCGCCGTAGTCGATACCAACAACAGCCCTGACGGCGTGAAATACGTCATCCCCGGTAACGACGACTCCGCCAAAGCCATCCGCCTGTACTGCCGCGGCATCGCCGACGCAGTTTTGGAAGGCAAAAACCAAGCGCTGCAAGAAACCGTAGCCGCTGCCCAAGAAGCTGCTGCCGAGTAATCCGGCAAACCGAAGAGGGGCGTTATGCCCCTTTTCTCAAATCCCGTTCTGAAAAACCTTTTCAGACGACCCCATTCCCAAACACGGATACCCCGCGTTTCCCCAAAATCTAGGAGATTCAAAATGGCAGAAATTACTGCAAAAATGGTTGCCGACCTGCGCGCCGCTACCGGCCTGGGCATGATGGAATGCAAAAAAGCCTTGGTTGAAGCCGAAGGCAACTTCGAAAAAGCCGAAGAAATCCTGCGCATCAAATCCGGCGCGAAAGCCGGCAAACTGGCTGGCCGTACCGCTGCCGAAGGCGTATTGGCTTACGCCATCAACGGCAATGTCGGCGCATTGGTTGAAGTAAACTGCGAAACCGACTTCGTTGCCAAAGACGCAGGCTTCGTAGAATTCGCCAACTTCGTTGCGAAAACCGCTGCCGAGAAAAAACCGGCTACCGTTGAAGAACTGAGCGAACTGGTTGAAGCAGAACGCAAAGCCATCATCGCCAAATTGGGCGAGAACATGTCTGTCCGCCGCTTCCAAGTGATCGACACCGCCAACCAACTGGTTGCCTACATCCACGGCGCATTGGCTACCGAAGGCGTATTGGTTGAGTTCAAAGGCTCTGAAGACGTAGCGCGTAAAATCGGTATGCACATCGTTGCCGCCAAACCGCAATGCGTAACCGAAGCCGAAGTAGATGCCGAAACCATCGAAAAAGAACGCCACATCTACACCGAGCAAGCCATCGCTTCCGGCAAACCTGCCGACATCGCCGCTAAAATGGTTGAAGGCCGTATCCGCAAGTTCTTGGCCGAAATCACCCTGAACGGCCAAGCATTTGTAATGAACCCTGATCAAACCGTTGCCCAATTCGCTAAAGAAAACGGCACCGAAATCATCAGCTTCGTACGTTACAAAGTAGGCGACGGCATCGAAAAAGCCGTTGTCGACTACGCAGCCGAAGTTGCCGCTGCTGCTAAAGTGTAAGGCAGAGATGAAAAAGAAAGCACCTGGATTCCAAACGAATCAGGGTGCTTTTTTTTGAGAGTTACACTGTTTAAAATACTGTCGAACAGAAAATATTTCATCATAATCAACACATAATAATTTATCCAAACCCATACACCCACGGAAAACGCGTTACCCTGTCAGCCAAATATCCCGAAAGGTCGTCTGAAAATCAAACGCCCTTTCCCCGAATTGAAGCAGCGCCCTGAATAATGAGCGCTATCCACCCAAAGAAAGCAAGGTATCCCATGACACAGCAAATCAAATACAAACGCGTATTACTGAAACTCTCCGGCGAATCCCTGATGGGTTCCGACCCTTTCGGCATCAACCACGACACCATCGTCCAAACCGTCGGTGAAATCGCCGAAATCGTCAAAATGGGCGTACAAGTCGGCATCGTTGTCGGCGGCGGCAACATCTTCCGCGGCGTATCCGCCCAAGCAGGCAGTATGGACCGTGCCACTGCAGACTACATGGGCATGATGGCGACCGTCATGAACGCCCTTGCCCTCAAAGATGCCTTCGAAACCCTCGGTATTAAAGCGCGCGTACAATCCGCACTTTCCATGCAGCAAATCGCCGAAACCTACGCCCGTCCCAAAGCCATCCAATACCTTGAAGAAGGTAAAGTCGTCATCTTCGCCGCCGGTACGGGCAACCCGTTCTTCACCACCGACACCGCCGCCGCCCTGCGCGGAGCCGAAATGAACTGCGACGTCATGCTCAAAGCCACCAATGTGGACGGCGTTTATACCGCAGACCCGAAAAAAGACCCGTCCGCCACGCGCTACGAAACCATCACCTTTGACGAAGCCTTGAACAAAAACCTCAAAGTCATGGATGCGACCGCCTTCGCCCTCTGCCGCGAACGAAAACTCAACATCGTCGTCTTCGGCATCGCCAAACAAGGCTCGCTCAAACGCGTCATTACCGGCGAAGACGAAGGCACGCTGGTTCACTGCTGATTCCCATCGGGCAATAATTGAAGTGATTTGATCAAGCAAAAGGTCGTCTGAAAACCCGAAAATAGGTTTTCAGACGACCTTTTTGATGGTGGGCAACATAAGGAACAGGCAACGAAGCAGGGGGTGTTCATCCGCTATATGTTTGCCTGTTGGAATACCGATTTGCCTAGATTTGTATATTCTGTCGTACAATACGCGCTTTCAGACGACGTCTGGACTTTTGAAGGAATAAAACGGATGAATTTGTTAGGGGCTTTGGCCAAGGTCGGCAGTTTGACGATGGTGTCGCGCATACTTGGATTTTTGCGCGATACGGTAATTGCCCGAGCGTTTGGTGCAGGTATGGCAACCGACGCCTTTTTTGTGGCGTTTAAACTGCCCAATCTGTTGCGCCGCGTATTTGCGGAAGGGGCGTTTGCCCAGGCTTTCGTGCCGATTTTGGCGGAATATAAGGAAACGCGGTCAAAAGAAGCGACGGAGGCGTTTATTCGCCATGTGGCGGGGATGCTGTCGTTTGTCCTGGTGATCGTTACCGCGCTGGGTATTCTTGCCGCGCCTTGGATCATTTGGGCCTCTGCGCCCGGCTTTGCCGAGGATGCGGACAAATTCCAGCTTTCTATCAATTTGCTGCGGATTACGTTTCCTTATATCTTATTGATTTCATTGTCTTCTTTTGTTGGTTCGATACTGAATTCTTATCATAAGTTCAGCATTCCCGCGTTTACGCCGACGTTTTTGAATATTTCTTTTATCGTCTTTTCGCTGTATTTCATACCGTATTTTGATCCGCCCGTTACCGCGCTGGCTTGGGCAGTTTTTGTCGGCGGGATTTTGCAGCTCGGCTTCCAACTGCCTTGGCTGGCGAAACTAGGTTTTTTGAAACTGCCTAAGCTGAATTTTCAAGATAGGGCGGTCAACCGCGTGATGAAACAGATGGCGCCTGCGATTTTGGGCGTGAGCGTGGCGCAGATTTCTTTGGTGATCAACACGATTTTTGCTTCTTATCTGCAATCGGGCAGCGTTTCGTGGATGTATTACGCCGACCGCCTGATGGAGCTGCCCAGCGGTGTTTTAGGTGCGGCACTCGGTACAATTTTGCTACCGACTTTGTCCAAACATGCAGCCAATCAGAATACAGAGCAGTTTTCCGGACTGCTCGACTGGGGTTTGCGCCTGTGTATGCTGCTGACCCTGCCGGCGGCGGTCGGGTTGGCGGTATTGTCGTTCCCGCTGGTGGCGACGCTTTTTATGTACCGCGAATTTACGCTGTTTGACGCGCAGATGACGCAACATGCGCTGATTGCCTACTCTTTCGGTTTAATCGGCTTAATCATGATTAAAGTGTTGGCACCCGGTTTCTATGCACGGCAAAACATCAAAACGCCCGTCAAAATCGCCATCTTTACGCTCGTCTGCACGCAGTTGATGAACTTCGCCTTTGTTGGCCCTCTGAAACATGTCGGGCTTTCGCTTGCCATCGGTTTGGGCGCGTGTATCAATGCGGGATTGTTGTTCTTCCTTTTGTGTAAACACGGTATTTACCAACCCGGTAAAGGGTGGAGGAGTTTCCTAAGTAAAATGCTGCTGTCGCTTGTCGTGATGGGCGGCGGGCTGTGGGCTGCGCAGACTTACCTGCCGTTTGAGTGGGTGCATGTCGGCGGTTTGCGTAAGGCAGGGCAGTTGTGCATCTTGGTTGCGATAGGCGGCGGTTTGTATTTCGTGTCGCTGGCTGCGCTGGGTTTCCGACCGAGAGATTTCAAACGGGTGGAAGCACATTAGCGGGTGTTTAAACGTTCAAAAGGTCGTCTGAAAACCTATATCCAAGGTTTTCAGACGACCTTTTTTCATCACGGGAAACTTACGCAACCGCAGGAGCGACGGCTTTCACATAGTTCAGCGCGATAAACTGCTTTTCGGGATCAAGCTCGGTGATTTTGAGCAGGACTTGCGATTTGGGCAGCGCGTCGAACGGGATGCCGGTGGCGCGGGTTACCAGCGGCAGGCCTTCGATACGGACGAGGTCTTCTTTTAGGATGGTGGCGGTCAGCTCGCTTGTGCCTTGCTGTTGCAGGTACACGAGGCTCCAGTAGGCTTCCATCTGCCGTTGGAAATCGGCATAGGCGGCGTAGGCAGTGTCGAAATCGCGCAGGGCGGCGAAGAGTTCGGCATCGCTTTGCTGGAAAAGCGGTTCGGCGGTGTCGTCTATCAGGCTGAGGAGTTGTTTTTGGTTGATGTAGTCGGCGGCACGGCGCAGCGGCGAGGTGAACCAGCCGTAATGCTGCACACCCATGCCGATGTGCGGCTCGGATTTGGTGCTCATGCGCACTTTTCCGGCGGGTTGCACGCGGAAGAGGCCGGGCAGGTCGTTATCATGGAGCATCTGCGCCCAAGTGCTGTTGGCGAGTATCATCATCTCGCTGACCAGCGTATCGATGGGCGAACCGCGTTCGCGGCGGACGACGGATACGTTGCCTTCCTCATCCAATTCGATGCTGTAATCGTATTGCGGCGCACGGTCGGGTTCGTATTTGCCGCGCGCTTTTTGCAGGGCGACGGCGAATTGGTGCAACCAAATCAGGTCTTGATGATGGGCGAACATCATTTCGCCGGCTTCGTCCAAGCCGGTTTCGGCGTTGAAATGCGGCTCGATGGTTTGGATGCGCAGGTTTTCGGCGATGTTGACGGCTTCAATTTTGCAGGTCGGCTCGCCGACGTTGAACTCGCCGTCCACATCGAAATAAATGCTGACGGCAGGACGGTACGCGCCCGCATCAAGGCTGAACGCGGCAATCCAGTTTTCGGGCAGCATGGTGATTTTGCCGCCGGGAAAATAGACCGTGCTCAAGCGTTCCATGATGTTTTTTTCCATTTTGTCGCCTGGTTTAACGGCAAGCGACGGCGCGGCGATATGGATGCCGACGCGCTTCATGCCGTTGCCCAAATCTGTCAGGCTTAAAGCGTCGTCCACTTCGGTGGTTGATTCGTCGTCAATGGAAAAGGCGGTAACGTCAGCCTTGGGCAGATCGGGCATTTCGGGTAGGGGGAAGCTGGGGAAATCCGTGCCTTTGGGGAAGTATTTGATTTCAAACCCGTCTTGCAGATATTGGGGAATGGACGTAATGCCGCCCGTCTTTTTCGCCAATTCGTAGGCGGAGGTTTTCAGCGCGTCGGCGGCTTTGGTAAAGGCTTTGTAGGTCAGCGACTGCTTATCGGGCGCGTGCAGGATGATTTTCAAATCCGCCGCAATTTCAGACGGCATCTCGCCGCGTTTCAAGGCTTCCGCCCAAGCGTCGATTTGCGCGTCTTGTTGTTTTTTGCGTTCGATGGCGGCAAGCGCTTGTTTCAAAGTTTCTTCGGGCGCGGCTTTGAACACGCCTTTGGCTTTTTTGTAGAAATACATCGGCGCGGCGTACAGCGCAATCAAGGTCGCCGCCAGCTCGGTTTTGGTCGGCGCATGACCGTAATATTCTTCGGCGATGGCTTCGGCGGAAAATTCTTCTTCGCCGCATACTTCCCACAATAAATCGGTGTCGATGTCCGCCGCCTGCGCTTGCGCGTTCTCCAAAAACGCCGCCATATCGCCGTCGAACTCGGCAAAGACGTTGTTCGCCTTCACTTTGGTGCGCTTGCCGTGTTGGGTATCGACTTGGTAGGTGGCGTCGTTTTTTTGGACGATGGCGGCGACTTTGAATTGGCCGGACTCTTCGTAAAAGATATTCATGTATTGCTGCTGTCAGGTTGAAGTGGGAAACGGACGATTTTAGCAGATTCTTGTTGATAAAGACGGACAAAAGGTCGTCTGAAAAGCGAATCTGGTTTATTGGAAGGGTTTGTTGTGTTTAGGGTTGGCGGTGGGTGATGCATTTTGTGTCCAATTTTATTGGCGTTGATATGGGCAAAGGAATGAAGTTGGGTTGTTATAAAACACAAATAAGAATCGTTATCATAAACTTATTGAATTTATTAAGATTTTTTTGCAGGTTTGCCGACATTTACCTTTTAATGGATTTTGAAATTCGATAAAATAGCAGGATATTAAGATTTGTCTGTCAACCAGTTAGGCATAAACCCATGTTGGCCAGTTACTTTCCCGTCCTAGTATTCATCCTCGTCGGCCTCGCGGCCGGCGTGCTGTTTATCCTGCTCGGCACGATTTTAGGTCCGAAACACCACTACGCCGAAAAAGACGCGGCTTACGAATGCGGTTTCGAAGCCTTTGAAAACGCCAGGATGAAGTTTGACGTACGTTATTATCTCGTCGCCATCCTGTTCATCCTCTTTGATTTGGAGGTTGCGTTTATGCTGCCGTGGGCGGTGGTGTTCAAAGATTTGGGCGCATACGGCTTCTGGTCTATGCTGGTGTTTATCGTCGTTCTGACGGTAGGCTTTGTTTACGAATGGAAAAAAGGTGCGCTGGAATGGGAATAGAAGGCGTTTTGAAAAAAGGTTTCATCACCACCAGCGCGGATACGGTGCTGAACTATATGCGTACCGGTTCGCTGTGGCCGGTTACTTTCGGCTTGGCCTGCTGCGCCGTGGAAATGATGCACGCAGGTATGGCGCGTTACGACCTTGACCGTTTCGGCATTATTTTCCGTCCGTCTCCCCGTCAGGCAGACCTGATGATTGTGGCGGGTACGCTGACCAATAAAATGGCGCCCGCCCTGCGCCGCGTGTACGACCAGCTCGCCGAGCCGCGTTGGGTATTGTCTATGGGTTCGTGTGCCAACGGCGGCGGCTATTATCACTATTCTTATTCCGTCGTGCGCGGTGCCGACCGTGTCGTGCCGGTAGACGTTTATGTGCCGGGTTGTCCGCCGACTGCGGAAGCCCTGATTTACGGCCTGATGCAGCTACAACAAAAAATCAAGCGCACTTCCACCATCGCGCGGGACGAGTAAGGGGAGGACGATATGGCAAGCATTCAAAACTTATACGATACCGTCAGCCGCGTTTTGGGCAATCAGGCAAGCAAAGTCATTTCCGCTTTGGGCGAGATTACCGTCGAGTGTCTGCCCGAACACTATATTTCAATCATGACCGCGCTGCGCGACCATGAAGAACTGCATTTCGAGCTTTTGGTTGATTTATGCGGCGTCGATTACAGCACTTACAAAAACGAAGCATGGCAGGGCAAACGCTTCGCCGTTGTCAGCCAGCTTCTTTCTGTTAAAAACAATCAGCGCATCCGCGTGCGCGTCTGGGTTTCAGACGACGATTTCCCCGTGGTCGAATCCGTGGTTCCCGTTTACAACAGCGCGGATTGGTACGAGCGCGAAGCCTTCGATTTGTACGGCATCATGTTCAACAACCATCCCGACCTGCGCCGCATCCTGACCGATTACGGCTTCGTCGGACATCCTTTCCGCAAAGACTTCCCGATTTCCGGCTATGTGGAAATGCGTTACGACGAAGAGCAAAAACGCGTGATTTACCAACCCGTTACCATCGAGCCGCGCGAAATCACGCCGCGTATCGTCCGTGAGGAGAACTACGGTGGCCAATAAATTAAGAAACTACACCATCAACTTCGGCCCGCAACACCCTGCGGCGCACGGCGTATTGCGTATGATTTTGGAATTGGATGGCGAACAAATCGTCCGTGCCGATCCGCATATCGGCCTCTTGCACCGAGGCACCGAAAAACTGGCGGAAACCAAAACCTATCTGCAAGCCCTGCCTTATATGGACAGGTTGGACTACGTTTCCATGATGGTCAACGAGCAGGCGTATTGCTTGGCGGTAGAAAAACTCGCCGGAATTGATGTGCCTATCCGCGCCCAATACATCCGCGTGATGTTCGCCGAAGTAACGCGTATCCTCAATCACTTGATGGGCATCGGTTCGCACGCCTTCGACATCGGTGCGATGACTGCCATCCTCTACGCTTTCCGCGATCGCGAAGAGCTGATGGACTTGTACGAAGCCGTTTCCGGCGCGCGTATGCATGCCGCCTACTTCCGTCCCGGCGGCGTTTACCGCGACCTGCCCGACTTCATGCCCAAATACGAGAGCAGCAAATTCCGCAACGCCAAAGTATTGAAGCAGCTCAACGAATCCCGCGAAGGCACCATGCTCGACTTCATCGACGCCTTCTGCGAACGCTTCCCGAAAAACATCGACACACTCGAAACCCTCCTGACCGACAACCGCATCTGGAAACAACGTACCGTCGGCATCGGCGTCGTCTCCCCCGAGCGCGCCATGCAAAAAGGCTTTACCGGCGTGATGCTGCGCGGTTCGGGCGTGGAATGGGACGTACGTAAGAAACAGCCGTATGAAGTGTACGACCAAATGGATTTCGATATTCCCGTCGGCGTCAACGGCGACTGTTACGACCGCTACCTCTGCCGCATGGAGGAAATGCGCCAATCCGTACGCATCATCAAACAATGTGCCGACTGGCTGCGCGTCAATCCCGGCCCGGTCATTACCACAAACCACAAATTCGCCCCGCCCAAGCGCACCGAAATGAAAACAGGTATGGAAGACCTGATTCACCATTTCAAACTCTTTACCGAAGGGATGCACGTTCCCGAGGGCGAGACTTACACCGCTGTCGAACACCCGAAAGGCGAGTTCGGCGTTTACATCATTTCAGACGGCGCGAACAAACCCTACCGCCTGAAAATCCGCGCACCCGGCTTCGCCCATCTGCAAGGCATGGACGAAATGGCAAAAGGCCACATGCTCGCCGATGTCGTTGCCATTATCGGTACGCAGGACATCGTATTCGGGGAGGTTGACCGATAATGTTATCCGCAGAATCCTTAAAACAAATCGACATTGAGTTGGCGAAATATCCCGCCGACCAACGCCGTTCCGCCATCATGGGCGCGTTGCGTATCGCCCAAGCCGAAAAAGGCTGGCTCTCCCCCGAAACCATCGCCTTTGTTGCCGACTACATCGGCATCACGCCGGCGCAGGCATACGAAGTCGCCACTTTCTACAATATGTACGACCTCGAGCCGGTCGGCAAATACAAACTGACCGTCTGCACCAACCTTCCCTGCGCCCTGCGCGGCGGCATGGATACCGGCGAATACCTGAAGAAAAAACTCGGTATCGGCTACGGCGAAACCACGCCCGACGGCAAATTCACCCTCGTCGAAGGCGAATGCATGGGCGCATGCGGCGACGCCCCCGTTATGCTGGTCAACAACCACAGCATGTGCAGCTTTATGACCGAAGAGGCGATTGAGAAGAAACTTGCCGAACTGAAATAAAAGGCCGTCTGAAAACAACGGCTGCAACCGATACGAAAACGAACAGGCACACCAAAAATGACTATTTACCAATCAGGCGTGATTTTTGACCAAGTGGATACCGCCAATCCCGATTGCTGGACATTGGACGAATACGTCAAACGTGGCGGCTATACCGCCCTGCGTAAAATCCTGTCCGAAAACATCTCGCAAACCGATGTGATTGACGAAGTCAAAACCTCCGGTTTGCGCGGTCGTGGCGGTGCGGGCTTCCCGACCGGTTTGAAATGGAGCTTTATGCCCCGTTCCTTCCCGGGCGAAAAATATGTGGTTTGTAATACCGACGAAGGCGAGCCGGGTACATTTAAAGACCGTGACATCATTATGTTCAATCCCCATGCTCTGATTGAAGGCATGATTATTGCCGGTTATGCGATGGGTGCGAAAGCCGGCTACAACTATATCCACGGCGAAATTTTCGAAGGCTACCAACGCTTTGAAGCCGCTTTGGAGCAGGCACGTGCCGCAGGCTTTTTGGGTAAAAATATTTTGGGTTCGGATTTTGAATTTGAACTCTTCGCCCACCACGGCTACGGCGCATATATTTGCGGCGAAGAAACCGCATTGCTCGAATCGTTGGAAGGCAAAAAAGGCCAGCCGCGCTTCAAACCGCCGTTCCCCGCCTCGTTCGGCCTGTACGGCAAGCCGACCACCATCAACAATACCGAAACCTTCGCTTCCGTGCCGTTTATCGTCCGCGACGGCGGTCAGGCGTTTGCCGACAAAGGTATTCCGAATGCCGGCGGTACTAAACTGTTCTGCATCTCCGGCCATGTCGAACGTCCGGGTAACTATGAAGTGCCGTTAGGCACGCCGTTTGCCGAAATCCTGAAAATGGCGGGCGGTATGCGTGGCGGCAAAAAACTCAAAGCCGTTATCCCCGGCGGTTCGTCCGCGCCAGTTTTGCCTGCCGATATCATGATGCAGACCAATATGGACTATGACTCCATTTCCAAAGCGGGATCAATGTTGGGTTCCGGCGCAATTATTGTGATGGACGAAGACGTGTGCATGGTCAAAGCCCTTGAGCGTCTAAGCTACTTCTACTACGACGAGTCTTGCGGTCAATGTACGCCTTGTCGTGAAGGCACCGGCTGGCTCTACCGCATCGTTCACCGCATCGTAGAAGGCAAAGGCCGCATGGAAGACTTGGATCTGCTGGATTCTATCGGTAACCAAATGGCAGGCCGCACCATCTGCGCCCTCGCCGATGCCGCTGTCTTCCCCGTCCGCAGCTTTACCAAGCATTTCCGTGATGAGTTTGTGCATTACATCGAACACGGCCGGTCGATGAAAGGGCATAAGTGGTGTTGAACGTAATGAGAAATATAAAAATGAAGAAACTGGTATTGATTGCTCTAACCGGATTGTTATTTGGTTGTTCTTCTGAGCATGATGATTTAAAGACTTTTATGAAATGTGGTATTGCTGCAAACCAGCTTGAGCAAGGTGCAGCATTCAAAATGATCTCGCAAAAAATGGAGCAGTACACAAAAGAAAAAAATATACAAGGTTCAGCTCGTGATGCCATGTATCTTGGACAAGAAGTCCGTGATGAGATGAACTTAGAAGGGCAGTCTTTTGAAGGACAAATTGAAACTCTGATTGATATTTACAACTCTTCGAAATGTGTCAAGTTGCATGAGCAACCAGAAATAGATGTGTCATCATTGCTGAATCATTAATCAAAGGTAGCAAGGCAGGTTGGGTCGAGACCCAACAAAAAATGAAAAAGGCCGTCTGAATCGGCCGCCATAAAAACCAAGCAGCACCCAAACACACACAACACACAGCAAAGGCCGTCTGAAACCCGTTCAGACGACCTGCAACAAAAATCTTCATTAAGAATCCGTAACTAGGAACGAACCATGTTACAAATCGAAATCGACGGCAAACAGGTATCTGTGGAGCAGGGCGCGACGGTAATTGAAGCCGCGCACAAGCTCGGTACTTATATCCCGCATTTCTGTTACCACAAAAAACTTTCCATCGCTGCCAACTGCCGTATGTGTTTGGTGGACGTGGAAAAAGCCCCCAAACCCCTGCCCGCCTGTGCCACGCCGGTTACAGACGGCATGATTGTGCGTACGCATTCGGCAAAAGCCCGAGAGGCGCAAGAAGGCGTGATGGAGTTCCTGCTCATCAACCATCCGCTTGATTGTCCGACCTGCGACCAAGGCGGTGAATGCCAGTTGCAGGATTTGGCGATGGGCTACGGCAAAACCACCAGCCGCTATACTGAAGAAAAACGTTCCGTCGTCGGCAAAGACATGGGGCCTTTGGTTTCCGCTGAAGAAATGAGCCGCTGTATCCACTGCACCCGCTGCGTGCGTTTCACCGAAGAAATCGCCGGCCTGCAGGAAATTGCGATGGCGAATCGCGGCGAACATTCCGAGATCATGCCTTTTATCGGCAAAGCAGTGGAAACCGAATTGTCAGGCAACGTCATCGATTTGTGTCCTGTCGGTGCATTGACCAGCAAACCGTTCCGCTTCAACGCGCGTACTTGGGAATTGAACCGCCGTAAATCCGTTTCCGCCCATGATGCTTTGGGCAGCAACCTGATTGTACAAACCAAAGACCATACTGTCCGCCGTGTATTGCCGTTGGAAAATGAAGCTATCAACGAATGCTGGCTGTCCGACCGCGACCGTTTTGCCTACGAAGGCCTGTATCACGAAAGCCGTCTGAAAAACCCGAAAATCAAACAGGGCGGCGAGTGGATGGATGTGGATTGGAAAACCGCGTTGGAATATGTCCGCAGCGCGATTGAATGTATCGCCAAAGACGGCAACCAAAACCAAGTCGGCGTTTGGGCCAATCCGATGAATACGGTTGAAGAGCTGTATCTGGCCAAAAAGCTTGCCGATGGCTTGGGTGTTAAAAATTTCGCCACCCGCCTGCGCCAACTGGACAAACGTCTTTCAGACGACCTTAATGGTGCGCAATGGTTGGGACAAAGTATCGAATCGCTGGCGAACAACGATGCCGTATTGGTAGTCGGAGCGAACTTGCGCAAAGAACAGCCGCTCCTGACCGCCCGTCTGCGCCGCGCCGCCAAAGACCGTATGGCCTTGAGCGTATTGGCCAGCAGCAAAGAAGAATTGTTTATGCCGCTTCTCTCTCAGGAAGCCGTACATCCCGACGAATGGGCAGGCCGTCTGAAAAGCCTGTCTGCGAATGCGGAACACGCCGTTACCGCCAGCCTGAAAAACGCTGAAAAAGCAGCGGTGATTTTAGGTGCGGAAGTGCAAAACCATCCTGATTACGCCGCTATTTATGCCGCCGCGCAAGAGCTGGCGGATACAACTGGCGCAGTGCTGGGCATTTTGCCGCAAGCCGCCAACAGCGTTGGTGCGGATGTCTTAAATGTAAACTCTGGCGAGAGCGTTGCCGAAATGACAAACGCGCCGAAACAGGCAGTCTTGCTGCTCAACGTCGAGCCTGAAATCGATACGGCGGACGGCGCAAAAGCCGTAGCCGCGTTGAAACAGGCGAAAAGCGTGATGGCGTTTACACCGTTTGTCAGCGAAACGCTGCTGGACGTGTGCGACGTATTGTTGCCGATTGCGCCGTTTACCGAAACATCAGGCAGCTTCATCAATATGGAAGGCCGTCTGCAATCTTTCCACGGCGTGGTACAAGGATTCGGCGATTCGCGTCCGATGTGGAAAGTGTTGCGCGTATTGGGCAACCTGTTTGACCTGCAAGGCTTTGAATACCACGATACCGCCGCGATTCTGAAAGACGCGCTGGATGCGGAAAATCTGCCGTCCAAACTGAACAACCGCGCCGCTTCGACTCAAAAAGATTTTCAGACAACCTCAAACCGCCTCGTGCGCGTGGGCGGAGTCGGTATTTATCACACCGATGCCATCGTGCGCCGTTCCGCGCCGTTGCAAGCGACCAGCCATGCCGCCGTGCCTGCCGCGCGTGTGAATCCGAACACATTGGCGCGCTTAGGCCTGCAAGACGGACAAACCGCCATTGCCAAACAAAACGGCACAGGCATGTCCGTGATGGTCAAAGCCGATGCCGGACTGCCTGAAAACGTGGTGCATCTGCCGCTGCATACCGAAAATGCCGCGCTGGGTGCGTTGATGGACACTATTGAACTGGCGGGAGCTTGATTATGCAGGAATGGTTCCAAAACCTCTTTGCCGCAACGCTCGGTCTGGGCGATTTGGGCATCACTGTGGGCTTGGTGGTGTCCGTCATCGTCAAAATCGTGATTATCCTGATTCCGCTGATTCTGACCGTCGCCTACCTGACTTATTTCGAACGTAAAGTCATCGGCTTCATGCAGCTTCGCGTCGGCCCGAACGTAACCGGCCCGTGGGGTCTGATTCAGCCGTTTGCCGACGTGTTCAAACTCTTGTTTAAAGAAGTTACCCGTCCGAAGCTGTCAAACAAAGCCCTGTTTTATATTGGTCCGATTATGTCGCTCGCCCCGTCTTTCGCGGCGTGGGCGGTGATTCCGTTCAACGAAGAATGGGTGCTGACCAATATCAATATCGGCCTTTTGTACATCCTGATGATTACCTCGCTGTCGGTTTACGGCGTGATTATCGCGGGCTGGGCTTCCAACTCCAAATATTCGTTCTTGGGCGCAATGCGTGCTTCCGCGCAAAGCATTTCCTACGAAATTGCCATGAGCGCCGCGCTGGTGTGTGTCGTGATGGTGTCGGGCAGCATGAACTTCTCCGACATCGTTGCCGCGCAGGCAAAAGGCATCGCGGGCGGTTCCGTGTTCTCGTGGAACTGGCTGCCGCTCTTCCCAATCTTCATCGTCTATCTGATTTCCGCCGTTGCCGAAACCAACCGCGCACCGTTTGACGTGGCAGAGGGCGAGTCCGAAATCGTTGCCGGACACCACGTCGAATATTCCGGCTTCGCATTCGCGCTGTTCTTCCTTGCCGAATACATTTTCATGATTCTGATTGCCGCGCTGACTTCGCTGATGTTCCTCGGCGGCTGGCTGTCCCCCTTCCCGCAAAGCTGGGGCTTTATCGGCACGCCTTCCGCATTCTGGATGTTCGTGAAAATGGCGGCGGTGCTGTACTGGTATCTGTGGATACGCGCCACCTTCCCGCGCTACCGCTACGACCAAATCATGCGCTTGGGCTGGAAAGTGCTGATTCCCATCGGCTTCGCCTATATCGTGATTTTGGGTCTGTGGATGATTTCGCCGCTGAATTTGTGGAAATAAGTTTCAGACGACGTTTGAAATAATTGTTAATAATTCAATGAGAAGGAGAATTTAATATGTCGGGTGATTGGCTTAGTAGACTTAGTCTTGTAGTCTCTATGGTGGCGGTAATTATTGCTTTATTGCAATTAATAAGTGCCATAGCTGTTTCAAGAGAAGCAGCTATGGCAGAACGAATTAAAGACTTGTATTTATTTTCTCAAGAATCACTTAATTTAATGGGAAAACCAGAATATAAGGATAAAGAAGTAATACAATTCATAGAAGCTAGTTATGGATTGCCATTGTATCCTTCTTATGTGAGTTTAATTAGAAAAAGTAATTTCTTTATAAGATGTTGCTTTAATAAAATTGAATATGATTTTTTTGATACTAAAAAAGGACAAAAGAAAAAGGCTACTGTTGAAGATATAGCTATCGATATAAGAAACTTTATTGTAAAGAAAAGACGGGAATTAAAAGGAAGTGAAGAGAATCTAAATGACAAGGTTATCGATGAAAGTAAAGAGATTCTAAATGAAAAGGCTATCAATGATTTTAAAAATAATGTTGTGCTTGAAATTAGAAAAAAATTAATTAAATTTGAAGCATGATTTTATGCTGAATAACTAAACCCTAATAAAGGGCTATATCCAATGGCTAATCTAATTAAAACCTTTCTGCTTGGCGAGTTGGTAAAAGGCATGGGCGTAACGCTCAAAAACTTTTTCGCCCGCAAAGACACGATTTATTTCCCCGAAGAGAAAACGCCGCAATCGGTGCGTTTCCGCGGTCTGCACGCGCAGCGGCGTTATCCGAACGGCGAGGAACGCTGCATCGCGTGTAAATTGTGCGAGGCGGTGTGTCCGGCAATGGCGATTAACATCGAATCGGAAGAACGCGAAGACGGTACGCGCCGCACCAAGCGTTACGACATCGACCTGACCAAATGCATCTTCTGCGGCTTCTGCGAAGAAGCGTGTCCGACCGATGCGATTGTGGAAACACATATTTTTGAATACCACGGCGAGAAAAAAGGCGACTTGCACATGACCAAGCCGATCCTATTGGCAATCGGCGATAAATACGAAGCCGAAATCGCCAAACGCAAAGCCGCTGACGCGCCGTACCGTTAAGGAGCAGACGAATGACTTTTTCCGCGATTCTGTTCTATATCCTTGCCGCCATCGTTTTGTACGGTGCGGTTCGTACCGTCACCGCTAAAAACCCTGTTCACGCCGCTTTGCATCTGGTGCTGACCTTCTGCGTGAGTGCGATGATTTGGATGCTGATGCAGGCAGAGTTTTTGGGTGTGACGCTGGTGGTGGTTTACGTCGGCGCAGTGATGGTGCTGTTCCTGTTTGTCGTGATGATGCTGAATATCGACATCGAGGAAATGCGCGCCGGTTTCTGGCGTCATGCGCCTGTTGCCGGTGTGGTCGGTACGCTGTTGGCGGTTGCGCTGATTCTGATTCTGGTCAACCCGAAAACCGACCTTGCCGCATTTGGTTTGATGAAAGACATTCCTGCGGATTACAACAACATCCGCGATTTGGGCAGCCGTATTTATACCGATTATCTGCTGCCGTTCGAACTGGCGGCGGTATTGCTGCTGTTGGGTATGGTAGCGGCGATTGCGCTGGTTCACCGCAAAACCACCAATCCGAAACGTATGGATCCTGCCGACCAAGTTAAAGTGCGCGCCGACCAAGGCCGTATGCGCTTGGTGAAAATGGAAGCCGTGAAACCGCAAACCGAATCTGCGGAAGAAAACGAAGTTTCAGACGACCTCAAGCCGAAAGAGGAGGGCAAAGCATGATTACCTTGACGCATTATCTGGTATTGGGCGCGCTCCTGTTCGGTATCAGCGCGATGGGCATCTTTATGAATCGTAAAAATGTGCTGGTCTTGCTGATGTCGATCGAGCTGATGCTCTTGGCAGTGAACTTCAACTTTATCGCCTTCTCGCAGCATCTGGGCGATACCGCCGGACAGATTTTCGTATTCTTCGTATTGACCGTCGCCGCTGCCGAATCCGCCATCGGTTTGGCGATTATGGTGCTGGTGTACCGTAACCGACAAACGATTAATGTTGCCGATTTGGACGAGTTGAAAGGTTAGGGCGACGAGGGTCGTCTGAAAATGCAGATCCCCTTCCCAATATGTTTACAAGTGTATGGTCGCCAACCAATATAAAAAATGAGAAATATATCGAATTATGCCAAGCTAGGCTTATTAGCTTTTTTGATCGCTTGCTCTTCTAGCGTTGCGCTGGCTAAAAGCAGCCGTCCGGCAGGGTTATATCTAAATCCGTTTTTGGGGCCTCCTGGAAGAAAAATAAACCATGTGACTGTTGCCTTGTTTCCAAATCGTCAATATTGCATGCAGAGAGAGGGTGAGTCTGGAAAGGTACGACGTGGTACTTACCGACTGGTCAAACAAAAAATATATTTGGATAACGGCATGAAGTTGGCTAAATATAAAGACGATTTTGGCGACCCGAGTCGTGAGTTTTATAGCCTTACACAAAATGGTAAAGAAATAGATATGTTGCTTTATGCTGATGACCAGTTTTTCATTAAAAGAGAGGGTGTTAGCCCAAAAAAATTTTGGCGTTCTCTGAAAATAGAAGTATGTAAAGATTACCGTTAGACAAAAACCGTTAGACAAAAACTGATAGTCAATCTGGAAGAATAGAGGCTGTCTGAAAAGCGATTTCAGACCGTTTCAGACGACCTGATGCGGTAGGTTGGGCTAACCCCGACGAAAAAATAACATGATCAATTAAAGCCCGTTGTCTTGAAGGACAGCTTTATCAGATTTGAGTATTTAGCGTGCAGTATGGGTTGAAAACCCATTAATAAAGATACGAAGGCAGCTTGAAAGTGTCGAATTGGCAAGCCAATCTAAAAAACCTTTCGGGCAGTCTGAAGTTTAGAAAACTCCTAAAATCAAAAAGGTTCATCCAAAATGAACGACATGACTTTATATCTCATCATTGCCCTCGTGCCTTTGGCAGGCTCGCTGATTGCGGGTTTGTTCGGCAATAAAATCGGACGTGCCGGCGCGCATACGGTTACGATACTCGGCGTGGCGGTGTCCGCCGTGCTGTCGGCCTATGTGCTGTGGGGCTTTATCGACGGCAGCCGCGCCAAGTTTGACGAGAACGTCTATACCTGGCTGACGATGGGCGGTTTGGATTTTTCCGTCGGCTTCTTGGTCGATACGATGACGGCGATGATGATGGTCGTGGTAACGGGCGTGTCGTTGATGGTGCATATCTACACCATCGGCTATATGCACGATGAAAAAGTCGGCTACCAACGCTTCTTCAGCTATATTTCTTTGTTTACATTCAGCATGTTGATGCTGATTATGAGCAACAACTTCATCCAGCTCTTCTTCGGTTGGGAAGCGGTGGGCTTGGTATCGTATCTCTTGATCGGTTTCTATTTCAAACGTCCGAGCGCGATTTTTGCCAACCTGAAAGCCTTTTTGATCAACCGCGTCGGCGACTTCGGCTTTTTGCTCGGTATCGGCTTGGTGCTTGCCTATTTCGGCGGCAGCCTGCGCTATCAGGACGTATTCGCCTATCTGCCCAACGTACAAAATGCCACTATCCAGCTTTTCCCCGGTGTGGAATGGTCTTTGATTACCGTAACCTGCCTGTTGCTGTTTGTGGGCGCGATGGGTAAATCGGCACAGTTTCCGCTGCATGTCTGGCTGCCCGATTCGATGGAAGGCCCGACCCCGATTTCCGCATTGATTCACGCCGCGACGATGGTTACGGCGGGTCTGTTCATGGTGTCGCGTATGTCGCCGATTTACGAAATGAGCAGCACCGCGCTGTCGGTCATTATGGTAATCGGCGCGATTACCGCCCTGTTTATGGGCTTCTTGGGTGTGATTCAAAACGACATCAAACGTGTGGTTGCGTATTCCACCCTGTCGCAACTGGGCTACATGACCGTGGCTCTGGGCGCGTCCGCCTATTCCGTGGCGATGTTCCACGTCATGACCCACGCCTTCTTTAAAGCCTTGCTGTTCCTGGCGGCGGGTAGCGCGATTATCGGTATGCACCACGACCAAGACATGCGCCATATGGGTAATCTGAAAAAATACATGCCGATTACTTGGCTGACCATGCTGATCGGTAACTTGTCGCTGATCGGTACGCCATTCTTCTCCGGCTTCTACTCCAAAGATTCGATTATCGAAGCGGCGAAATACAGCACCCTGCCGGGCAGCGGCTTTGCCTATTTTGCCGTCCTCGCCAGCGTGTTCGTTACCGCGTTTTACGCGTTCCGCCAATACTTTATGGTGTTCCACGGCGAAGAAAAATGGCGCAGCCTGCCCGAACACCATTCAGACGACCATGGCGAAGAACATCACGGCTTGGGCAAAAACGACAATCCGCACGAAAGCCCGCTGGTCGTTACCCTGCCGCTGATTCTGCTTGCCATTCCGTCCGTCATCATCGGCTACATCGCCATCGAACCCATGCTCTACGGCGATTTCTTCAAAGACGTGATTTTCGTCAACGCCGACGCGCATCCGACCATGCACATCATGAAGGAAGAGTTCCACGGCGCATTGGCGATGGTGTCGCACAGCCTGCATTCGCCCGTCCTCTATCTTGCAATCGCAGGCGTATTGAGCGCATGGCTCCTGTACGTCAAACTGCCGCACCTGCCCGCCAAAATCGCGCAGGCGTTCCGTCCGGTTTACGTTTTGTTTGAAAACAAATACTACCTCGACGCCCTGTATTTCAACGTCTTCGCCAAAGGCACGCGCGCGTTGGGCAATTTCTTCTGGAAAGTCGGCGATACTGCCATTATAGACAACGGTATTGTCAACGGCTCCGCCAAACTGGTCGGCGCGATTGCCGCGCAAGTGCGTAAAGCCCAAACCGGCTTTATCTACACCTATGCCGCCGCTATGGTATTCGGCGTATTGGTACTGCTCGGCATGACCTTCTGGGGATTGTTCCGATAAAGGCAGAGTTTCAGACGACCTGTCCGTAGCCGGTGTAGAGGTCGTCTGAAAAAGGAAACACGAGAAACAATGGTTGAAGACAAATTACCGCAAACCCTAGACGAAGTCCGCGAAGCCATCGACGGCTTGGACAAGGAATTAATAGAATTGCTCGTCCGCCGGCAGAAGCTGGTGCGGCAGGCAGGCCGTCTGAAGCCTAAAAGCGATGTAAAGGCGGTTTCCGCGCCCGAACGGGTGGCTCAAGTGATTGCCTCGCGTCGTGCCTATGCCGAAAAGGCCGGTTTGTCGCCCGAAGTAGCCGAAGCGGTTTGGCGCAGTATGATTGATGCATTCATTAAACTGGAGATGGAAACCAACCGTACCGACGGGGCGTAGGCAACATTTCGTTCATAATTGATTTACTTGGATAGATACTGAGTTTGCCGACTGCCGTCATTCCCGTGCAGGCGGGAATCCAGACCTATCGGCGCATAAACCTGTCAAGGAAAAAGGTTTCCTAAAATCTACGTTCTAGATTCCCGCCTGCGCGGGAATGACGGGATTTTAAGAAACAGTTGTATCGACAGGTTTATCTAGATACAGAATCAAAGAGGCGCGAAAATGTCCGACACACAAACTATCCGCTCCGCCGAATTTACCGCTTCCCGCGCATGGGGCGCACTCGACATCGCCAATATGAACGGCACCACCGTGCGTCTGCACTGGACGGATCAGCCCTACAAATGGCACGTCAACGACGGCGAGGAAGTGTTTGCCGTGATGGACGGCGAAGTCGATATGCACTACCGAGAAAACGGCGAAGAACACATCGTTCAGTTAAAAAGCGGCGACATCTTCTACGCAGGAATCGGCACGGAACACGTTGCCCATCCGTGCGGCGAAGCGCGGATTTTGGTGATCGAGAAAGAAGGCAGTGTTTGAGGTCGTCTGAAAAGAGGGTTTCAGGCTGCAATGGAATTGTAGGTTGGAGTAAGAAGAGATGACGCAGTTGTTTTTACATTCAGATACATCAAATGATAAGGAACTGATTTCAATATATGAGAAAGCTGTTTCAGAGGCAGTAGAGCTGTATATTTTCTCTGCGTATCTCACTCATTGGGATGTAAAAAATAAGCTCAATAGCAAATTGCAAGAGTTTAAATTTATTTTTGGACAAGATTTCGGATTGTCTAAAAAAGAGGCTATTCGGAAAGTGTTGAAATGGCTTCCGTCCCATTTGAAATTCACATTGATGGTAGCTCAAGGCATTCAGGGTTTTCATCCTAAAGCTGTATTTTGGAAGAATGATAAGAATGAATATTATGCTTTAATCGGTTCTTCAAATTTGACTCATGCTGCGTTTAATAGCAATTATGAAGCAAATATTTTGACTAAAATTTCTGAGCAGGATTTTATAAAAGTCAAATCTTGGGCTGATGAAATTGCGATGAAATCTATCCCAGTATCGGAAGATTGGCTTAAGGGATATAAAGAAGCTGAAGTTAGCTATAAGAAATCAGCTTCTAGTAGATCAGCAATAGACGGATTATCTTTGAAAATACCACCTTATAATCAAGAATTGATTAAAGCACGGAGAATACAGATGAAAAATCATCAAACTGTGCGTGAAAAATTAAAAAATCTTATTAATCAATGTGCTAGTGGAGAGATAGGAAATGATGATTTTTATGTGGAATTTAATAAATTATGGTCCTGGGAGAATGAGAATAAAGGTAAAGGGATAGGTAATCGTTTTCAAGATAAAACATGGACGAGGAAGGGTAAGTCTTCAGATTTCCGAAAATTATGTTGCGCTATCCAAGCAGTTTTTGATGCACCATCTGCTGATAAAGATAGTGTTGTTGCCAAACAAATTGATTGGCTAAAAGAATGTGGAGTTTCTACTCGCCGTTCGGTTTTTTCTGAAATGCTTTGCCAAGAGTATCCTGATAAATATCCATTACTCAATGACCCCGTAGAAAAATTTTTAAGAGACAAAGACAACAAGTTTCGTTCGGCGCATGGAGCAAGTGAAGGTTCCAAATATATTGATTTGAGTATGAAGTTAAGAGCTGTATTGGTCAAACAATCAAAAATTAAAAATTTGGCTGAATTAGATGTTTTAATCCAAGACAAGTATCGGAAATAATCCTTGATTGGATGAAGTTAAGGTGGAGGTGGGCTAGGTTGGATCTAGAACCAACCTACTTGCTGGATTCCTGCCTACACGGGAATGACAGCAGATATATGTTTTTATTGATTCCGCCATACGCAAAATACACATAACCTTTTTCAGACGACCTCCTGAAACGTCGTCTGAAAAATCAACCCACACAACTATATTTTTATTTTAACCACAGGTTAACCACTATGTTTTCCAACTACCTACTCAGCTTGGCAATATGGATACCCATCGCTGCGGGCGTGCTGGTTTTGGCGACGGGGCCGGACAGCCGTGCGCCGCTTGCCCGCGTGCTCGCTTTAATCGGTGCGCTTGCCGGTTTCTTGGTAACGCTGCCCTTGTTTACGGGTTTCGACCGTTTGAGCGGCGGCTATCAGTTTACCGAGTTCCACGAGTGGATTCCGCTTTTGCGAATCAACTATTCGCTGGGTGTGGACGGTATTTCGGTGCTGTTTGTCATTCTGAACGCGTTTATCACGCTGATGGTGGTGCTGGCGGGTTGGGAAGTGATTCAGAAGCGTCCGGCGCAGTATATGGCGGCGTTTTTAATCATGTCGGGCCTGATTAACGGCGCGTTTTCAGCGCGGGATGCCCTGCTGTTTTATGTGTTCTTCGAGGGTATGCTGATTCCGCTGTACCTGATTATTGGCGTGTGGGGCGGTCCGCGCCGCGTGTATGCGTCGGTGAAGCTGTTCCTCTATACGCTGATGGGTTCGTTGCTGATGTTGGTGGCGATTGTGTATCTGTCTTACCAAGTCGGCGGCTTTTCGATTGAGGATTTCCAAAACATCAAACAGATTCCGCTGGGCGTACAACAGCTTTTGTTTGTGGCGTTTTTCCTGTCGTTTGCGGTGAAAGTGCCGATGTTCCCCGTGCACACTTGGCTGCCGGATGCCCACGTTGAGGCGCCGACCGGCGGTTCGATGGTGTTGGCGGCGATTACGCTGAAATTGGGCGCATACGGCTTTTTGCGCTTCATCCTGCCGATTCTGCCCGACGCGTCGCGCTATTTCGCGCCGGTCATCATCGTGTTGAGCCTGATTGCGGTGATTTACATCGGTATGGTCGCGTTGGTGCAGACCGATATGAAAAAACTGGTGGCGTATTCGTCCATCAGCCATATGGGTTTCGTTACCTTGGGGATGTTCTTGTTCATTAACGGCCAGTTGAACGACTGGGCGTTGAAAGGCGCGGTCATTCAGATGATTTCGCACGGCTTCGTGTCGGCGGCGATGTTTATGTGTATCGGCGTGATGTACGACCGCCTGCACACGCGCAATATCGCCGATTACGGCGGCGTGGTGAACGTGATGCCCAAGTTTGCGGCGTTTATGATGCTGTTTGCGATGGCAAACGCGGGTCTGCCGGCGACTTCGGGCTTCGTGGGCGAGTTCATGGTGATTATGGGCGCGGTCAAAGTGAATTTCTGGGTGGGCGCGCTGGCGGCGCTGACGCTGATTTACGGTGCGTCTTACACGCTGTGGATGTATAAGCGCGTGATTTTCGGTGCGGTCGGCAATCCGCACGTTGCCGATATGAAAGACATCAACTGCCGCGAATTTGCGATTCTGGCGATTTTGGCGGTTGCGGTATTGGGTATGGGCCTGTATCCGCAGGCATTTATCGAAGTGGTGCATCAGGCGGCAAACGATTTGATTGCCCATGTGGCGCAAAGCAAGATTTGAGGTGTGCGAATGAACTTGATTGATTTGAACTTAATGCCTGCCATGCCCGAAATCGTGCTGTTTGCGCTGCTGATTGCCGTCTTGCTGGCAGATTTGTGGATTAGTGATGAAAACCGCTATCTGACCCATTTGATGAGCTTGGGAACCGTCATTATCGTGGCGGTTACGCAGCTGGCGGTGTGGGAGCAGGGCAGTACGCTGGCGTTTCACGGGATGTATATCGCCGACGGTATGTCGCGCCTGTCCAAGCTGGTGTTGTACGGGCTGACCTTCGGGCTGTTTATTTACAGCAAACCGTACAATCAGGCGCGCGGTATTTTTAAAGGCGAGTTTTACACTTTGTCGCTGTTCGCTCTGTTAGGCATGAGCGTGATGGTGAGTGCGGCGCATTTCCTGACCGCCTATATTGGTTTGGAACTTTTGTCGCTGTCGCTTTATGCCATGATTGCGCTGCGCCGCGATTCCGGCCGCTCCGCCGAAGCCGCGCTCAAATATTTCGTCTTGGGCGCGCTGGCTTCCGGCCTGTTGCTCTACGGCATTTCGATGGTCTACGGCGCGACGCATTCGCTCGACTTCGCCACTGTTTTGGCGTCGTCGTACAGCGAGATCGCCAACGAATGGCTGTTGAAACTGGGGCTGGTGTTTATCGTCGTGGCGATAGCGTTCAAACTGGGCGCGGTGCCGTTTCATATGTGGGTGCCCGACGTGTATCACGGCGCGCCGACATCCGTTGCCGCCTTTGTCGGTACAGCGCCGAAAATCGCCGCTGTGATGTTTGCCTTCCGTATTCTGCTGACCGGTTTTGGCGAAGTGCATCAATACTGGGCGCCTATGTTTGCCGTCCTTGCCGTTGCGTCGCTTGTGGTCGGTAATCTTGCCGCGATTATGCAGACCAATATCAAGCGGATGCTTGCCTATTCGACTGTGTCGCACATGGGCTTTATCCTGCTGGCGTTTATGGCAGGCTCAATCGGCTCTACTGCGGGTCTGTATTACGCCATTACTTACGCTTTGATGGCGGCTGCGGGCTTCGGCATATTGATGGTATTGTCCACCGACAATATCGAGTGTGAAGAAATCAAAGATTTGGCAGGCTTGAACCAACGCCATGCCTGGTTTGCCTTACTGATGCTGCTGGTCATGTTCTCTATGGCAGGTATTCCGCCGCTGATGGGCTTCTACGCCAAATTCGGCGTCATCATGGTGTTGCTGAAATTCCATTACGTTTGGTTGTCGGTCTTCGCGGTCGTTATGTCCTTAATCGGCGCGTTCTACTACCTGCGCGTGGTTAAAGTCATGTATTTCGACGAACCCACTCATGACCAACCCATCGGCAGCAACTATGCCGCCAAATTCTTCCTAAGCGTCAATGCGTTCTTGTTGGTTTTGTGGGGCGTTATGCCGCAAACGATGATTGACTGGTGCGCAAAGGCTTTGGAAAACACTTTGTAAGGCGATAAACCGAAACGGCAGCCGTGTCAGAGGCTGCCGTTTTTGTTAAGATACGCAGCCCAAGATTGTTTTTTCAGACGACCCTTTGAATCAAAGAGGTCGTCTGAAAACAGAAAGACACACCATCATGACCGCATCCATGTACATCCTTTTGGTATTGGCACTCATCTTCGCCAATGCCCCCTTCGTTACCACCAAATTTTTCGGCGTGTTTCCGCTCAAGCGCAAACATTTCGGGCATCACCTCGTCGAATTGGCGGCAGGCTTCATATTGACCGCCGTCCTCGCCTACATCCTTGAGTCTCGTGCCGGCGCGGTACAGCATCAAGACTGGGAGTTTTACGCCACCGTAGTCTGCCTCTACCTGATATTCGCCTTCCCCTGCTTCGTGTGGCGTTATTTCTGGCACGCGCGCAACCGCGAATAAGTTTTTCAGACGACCTCAGCGTTATAGTGGATTAACTTTAAATCAGGACAAGGCGACGAAGCCGCACAGTACAGACAGTACAGAACCGATTCACTTTGGTGCTTCAGCACCTTAGAGGAATCGTTCTCTTTGAACTAAGGCGAGGTAACGCCGTCGGTTTAAAGTTAAGCCACTATATTTTTTGCCCTAAGCCTTCGCTGGCTTATCTGAATTTTGGTCAACATGCGGTTGATCGTGTTTGTTTTAAAACAGTTTTTTGGAATCCAGCAACAAGGTGACAGGACCGTCATTGCAGAGTGAAACCTGCATATGGGTTTGGAAGCGGCCGGTTTCTACCGTCAGACCGTGGGCGCGCAATAATTCGGCGGTGCGTTGATACAGGGATTCTGCCTGCCGGGCAGGGGCGGCTTCGGAAAAAGAGGGGCGGCGACCGCTGCGCGCATCGGCGTAGAGAGTGAACTGTGAAACGAGCAAGACTGAGCCGCCCGTGTCTTTAAGCGACAGATTCAATTTTCCGGCTTCATCTTCAAAAATGCGCAGATTGGCTATTTTGTCGGCGATATAGGAGGCATCGGTCTCGTTGTCATCGTGTGTAATGCCTAAAAGAATCAAAAAGCCGTGATTGATTTTGCCGCTGGTTTCTCGGTGTCCTTCGCTCAGGACATCAACTTGGGCATGGCTTACTTTTTGAATAACGGCGCGCATGGGGTTTCCTCGGATAGGGGTAGTGCAGCAAGGTGGATCATTTCGCTGACTGATGTTGATTTGTCTGGGGGAGGTCGTCTGAAAACGATTGGCTCTAGTCTAACAGAGTATTTCTGTTGGTCTAGAGCCATTTGTTTTATAGTGGATTAACTTTAAACCAGTACGGCGTTGCCTCGCCTTGTCCTGATTTAAATTTAATTCACTATATAAGTTTGGATTTTATAGCGGGATGCCGTCAGGTTTAACGGCTTGCTTCTTTTTGCCATTTTGCCAACAGGGGGCGCAAGGCATCGGGATTTCCGTAACAGCCGCTGATGGCTGCCTGCAACCAGCGGCAGGCGGTAGGGATATGGCTGGAGACGCCTTGCCCGTGGTAATAGAGTCGTGCCAGATAGTATTGCGCTTCGGTATGGCCTTGTTCCGCCGCGATTTCAAACCAGTGGGCGGCAGATTGGAAATCGGTTTCGACGCCTTGTCCGTAATAATACAATTTGCCCAATGCGGCGGCGGCATTTTTGTGATGGAATTCGGCGGCTTCCAGATAAAGTTTTCTGGCGCGGTCGTAATCCACCGCCGTCCCTATGCCGTAATGGCATGCTTCGGCATTGCGGAAGGTTTGTTCTGTTTTTTGGAAGAACAGGGCGGCTTCCCGGATTTGTTCATACTGTTGGGGGTTGTGCAGCGCGGCATCGCTGAGCAGCTTTTGGATGGCGGTGGCGCAGCCGAGTGTTGCGGCACGGTGGTAATAGTCGTGCGCTGCGTGCGGGTCGGCTTTGACGCCGAGTCCGTAGCGGTAGAGGTCGCCCATAATGCGCAAGGCCTCCGGATGGCGTCGGTCTGCGGCGAAACGGGTGTGGCGCATGGCTTGGAGCGGGTCGTCGCGTCCGGTCAGTTTGCCTGTCAGGCTGTGCTGCGCCAAAGCGGCGGCGGCGTCCCCGCTGCCTTTTGCGGCGGCTTTCCGATACCAGGTCATGGATTCCGCCTGATTTTGCGCGGCAAGCAAGTCGCCCAACATAACTTGTGCGGCGATAAACCCAGCTTCCGCTGCCTGCCGTAAATGGATTTCGGCTTGGGCTGAGTCGGCTTTCATGCCGATACCGCGGTAGTACATTTTTCCCAGTTGCCAATGTGCAGGGGCAAATCCTTGTTCCGCCGCTTGTCGGTACAACTTGATTGCGCTTTCAAAATCAGGCTTCAGGCTGTGGCGGTAGGCAAGGCAGTATTGGGCTTCGGCGGAGTTTTGCGCTGAGGCAAGCTGCGCCCAGTGGTACATTTGGGGTTCGTTGCGCTCTTGGTAAAAGCGCATCAGGACGTGCTGCGCTTCCGGCATTCCTGCTTCGGCCAGGCGGGTATAGGCAGATAAGTGGTGTTCGGTCGGAATGCCTTGCTGCTCGCTGTTTTGCAATAGCGAGAATTCTTCTTCAGGTGTCAGTTCGGCAGGTTTGGGTTGCGGCTTGGGCGCTGTTGCCAGGCGTGTCAGACCGGAGGCGTAGGTGATTTTGTTGACTTGATAGGCAGTACCGGCGTACCGATTGCCTGCTGCTTGTTGGGGCAGCAGTGCAGGGCTGACTGTGTCGGCGGTCATTCTGTTTGCCGGCTTGACAGAGAGCGTACGGGAAGAGTCGGGTACTGCAGTCATAAGATGAAATGGGAAAAGGGACTAGGTTGGTTATTATACTGTTTTCTGTAATTTATTGTTAATGATATGACGAGAATATCGGTAGTTATTTGCAATGGCGGTAAATGGAATAAATACAGTTAGTTATATTTTCTCTTAATATTGTGCGGTATGGAAGCCCAATAAAGGCATGGTGGTTTGGATGTGTTGGAAATTTTAAATATAAACAATAAGATAAATTCTTATCGGTTCGGACGGCAACCGGGTGCAGGCGGCGATGGGCAGAGGGTGCGGTCGGTTTGGCGTGGATTGGCAGGTTGTGTCAGTTTCAATGGATTGTAAAGGAAACAGGAGGCTGTCTTTTGTTTACAACAATCTGAAGATTGAAGGGATGGGGTATTGTACAGTGAATCTAGGGGTGCGAACTTTAAATCGGTACGCCATTATAGTGGATTAACTTTAAACCAGTACGGCG
>NZ_KV800921.1:76161-128571 GCF_001810355.1 Neisseria sp. HMSC074B07
CTTGTCCTGATTTAAATTTAATCCACTATATCTTGCTTAAACTCAAATAAGATGATTTTTATCGCATCTGTTGAAAGGCATGACAAAAGGTCGTCTGAAACTTGATTTTTCCGTTTCAGACGACCTTTGGGGCAGAAAACAGCTGGTTTCCGGCTTTAAGCTTTGTTTTCCGGCGCTTCTTTTTTAACCGGCTTCTTGCCATCCTGCGGAGAGTGGTAGGCGTAGTAGTCATACATACTGTTGGCTTCGCGCTTCATGCCGTTCAGGATGACGCCTTTGATATTGATCTTGTTCTGACGCAGACGGTCGGCACTGATTTCAAGCTCTCTGGTGGTGGTGTTGCCGTAGCGGCTGACCAGCAGAACCGTACCTGCCAGTTGTCCGACGATGGTTGCGTCGGTCACTGCGAGGACAGGCGGGGTGTCGATAATCACATAGTCGTAACGTTTTTGGGCGTTTGCCAGCAATTCTGTGAAGCGGCTGTCCATCAGCAGCTCGGACGGATTTTTAGGATAACCGCCGTTGCTGATGAGGTGCAGGTTTTCAATCTGCGTTTCACAGACGGCTTTAGCAGGGGAGACATGGCCGGAAAGGATGTCTGCCAAGCCGTATTCGGGCGTCAGTTTGAACAGTTGGTCCAAATAGCCTTTACGCATGTCGGTATCGATCAGCAATACGCGTTTGCCTGATTGTGCCATTACGGTAGCGAGGTTGGCGGAAATAAAGGATTTGCCCGCTTCCGGCGCCGCACCGGTAATCATGAGGATATTGTTGCGCGCATCCAGCATGGAGAAGTAGATGTTGGTACGCAGGGCGCGGATGGCTTCGACGGCGACATCGGAGGCGTCCTCGTTTGCCAGCAGATAATTGGAGCGGCCGGTCAGGGATTTGAATTTGCGTTTCAACAGGTCGCGTTTTTGCTGGGTTTTGGAGTAGGGTACGAGGGCGGCGACTTCGAGATTGAGGTTTTCAATCTCTTCAGACGACGTGATGCCTCGGCGCATACGGCCTTGCAGCATGACCCACATGGAGGCGAGCGCGCCTGCGGCAAGCGCGCTTAATGCGGTAATGACGGCTTTGCGCGGGGCGATCGGTTGTTCCGGCGTGTAGGCATGGTCAACGACTCGGACATTGCCTTGCGCGCTGGCTTTCATGATGTTGAGTTCTTGTTGTTTCGCCAAGAGTTGGACGTAGGTCGCTTGGTTGGTTTCTACGTCGCGGGTCAGGCGGATGACTTCCTGTTGGGTGTTGGGCAGGCCGGCGATTTGCTGGTTGATTTTGCTCTTGGCGCGTTCGAGTACCGCCAGTTTGTCCAAAACGGCTTTATAGGAAGGGTGTTCCGGAGTGTACAGTTCCGCCAAGCCTGCTTCTTCGGTTTTGAGCAGGGTGATTTGGGTTTCGATGCTGGTCAGGCTTTCAAGCGCGCCTTTGGACTCAAGCGGAATGTCGAGCGAACCGGCGCGTTCGCGGTAAGCATTGAGTTTGTTTTCTGCTTCTTGCAGGGTTTCTTTCAGACGAGGCAATTCTTCGCTGATGAACGCCAAGCCGCTGGAGGCGACTTGAATGTCGCGTTCGCGGTTTTGCGCGACGTAGTTGTCGGCGATGCTGTTGAGGACGGCGCTGGTTTTTTTCGGATCAACATCGGTGTAGGCAAGGTTGATGATGGGGCTGGTTTTGCCTTTGCTGATGACCGAGAGTTGGTTTTTGATATTTTCGATGGCGCTGAGCTTGGAAAACTTGGTCAACTCGAAATCCTGCTCTGTTTCGGCAAGGATTTGGTCGACTTTCAGAACGGTTTCGTTATTGATTTTCAGCGGAGTGCCGACGCGGCCTTCTTTGGCTGTACCGTTCGGGAGCGTCAGGATATAGTTTTTGCTGTCTTTGACGGTCAGTTTGAAGGGTTTGTTGATCCATTCTTCGGAAACGGTAAATGTACCGATTTTCAAAATCGGATCGTCGTTGCCGCTGAGGTTGTGAATCATGTTGCCGAAAACCGGGAAGTAGGTGGCTTTGACTTCTTGATCAAGCTGAAGCTCGTCAACGGTTTTGCCTATGACCATGCGGGATTGGACCAATTCGATTTCGGCTTCGGAAGGCGCCGGCTCGTTGGAAAGCATGTTGTTGATTTCGGTCAGAATCTGGTTTTGTTTGGTTTCGATTTCCAACATGGCGTCGGCGCGGTAGACAGGCGTGGACGCAAAGCTGAAAACGGCACCGAGCAAGCCGCCCGCAATCAATGCGGTGGCGATTTTGGATTTGTGCAGCCACAGATTGTGCAGTTGTTGGCCGAAATCGATTTCGTCGTTGTTGGAGGATGCTGATGACGGATATTGTTTATACATCAGTAGGCTTTCTGTTTGGATTTAATTGATTGAATCCGGCGTAAGTGAGTGTTATGCCGGGGTTGGTCCGTTCAATTTTTCAGCCCAAGTCTCGGCTGCGCTTTGTATTTGTTGGAATACGGCTTCAAACATTTCGCTGCTTTGTTTGAACGGGTCGGGTATGTTTTTCTTGGGCAGCCATTGGGCGAGCAGGATGGTTTTCCCGCGCGCGGAAGGCAGGATGTCAGCAACCATATCGATATGGGCCGGCTCCATCACCAAAATCAGGTCTGCTGCGTTGCACATTTCAGGGGTCAGTTGGCGGGCGGTGTGTCCGGCAACGACTACGCCGTGTTTAAGGGCGGTTTTAATGGCTTGGAAGTCGGCATCTTTTCCCGCCAATGCGTTGATGCCGGCCGAACTGACACGGTGTCCGGGCAGCTTTTTCTGCAAGATACGCTCCGCTATCGGGGAGCGGCAGATATTTCCCATGCATACTACTAAAATATTTTGAAACATAAGAGAAGCGGTATTTTTTTCTTGTGTAGGGTCAAATCATGATAAAACGGTTTGAGGTCGGATATTTGGTCGGTCTGAAAAGGTTTTGTTTATATGTCGTCAGACGATAAATAACCGGCCTGCCGTTTTGCCTGACAGCAGGTGCTGTCAGGCGCCGTCAGGTTATTTGAACGTGTTGTCGATGGCGTTGACGTTGCTGACGAAGCTGGTCAATTGCGACACTACGCGGTTCCAACGGGTAACCGGGGCGGCAGTCACATAAACAACGTCGTTCGGACGCAGGTCGAAGTCACTGCCCAAGGCGTAAGCGGTCGCGTCTTTCAGGTTAAGTTGGTAAATGTGGATAGGTTTGGCCGCATCTTCGGGCGCGCGGCGGATGACAAATACGCCGGTGGCGTCTGCCAAGGCTTGGTTCATGCCGCCGGTTTCACCCAAGGCTTGAGTGAGGTTCAGGCCGTGGTTGCCGATAGGCAGGGTGGCTTGGCGGCCGACTTCGCCCATAACGTACACTTTGCTGTTGCTGTTGTTCGGAACGTAAACGATGTCGCCGTTGCTTAAGAGGTGGTTTTGCGACATATCGCCGTACTGCATGATGTTTTGCAGGGAGATGGTGCGGTCAACGCCGTTGTGTGTCCATTTGATGTTGTGGGTGTCGGCATTTTGCGCCACGCCGCCCGCCTGGTTGACGGCATCGAGGATGGTCATGGGGACGTTGGTAATCGGCAGTTGTCCTGCTTGTCCGACGGCGCCGGAAACGGATACGCGTTGCGAGCGGAATTCGGTTACGTTGATGGCGACTTGGGGATTTTTAAGATAGCGTTTCAGACGACCTGTCAGGATGTTTTGCAGCTCGTCTATGGTTTTGCCTTGCGCTTGGATTTTGCCGACCAGCGGATAGGTGATGTAGCCGCCTTCGTCCACCCATGCGCCTCGGCTGACTTGGTTGTTTTGCGGGTTGCTTTGTTGTACGGGCGAATTGAGGTCGGTGTGCGCCCAGACCATGATGTTCAATACGTCGCCTTTACCGATGTGGTAGCGGTAGGCGGCTTTGCTGCGCTCAAGCGCACCGTTGTTTTGTGACAACACCGGCGGTTTGCGCATTTTTTCAACGAGGCCGAAGGTGATCGGATAGATGGCGACGCGCTTGTCGAATTTGGTATCTGCTACGGTTTCGCCGTTTTCGTAAACGATGGTTTTGTTGCGTGTGTTGATGGTGGAGCCGGGAATGACGGTGCTGCTGTTGCAGGCGGTCAGTGCCATCAGGGACAGGCTGATGAGGGCAAGCTGTTTTTTCATGTCGGTATCCTTGTCAGTCTTATCGGGGTCGTCTGAAAATTTTCAGACGACCTTTTTGTGGAATGTTTTGCTTTATCGGTCGGGTATTTAATGTGTCTGCTGCCAAACCAAATCGCAAATATCGTCTTTGGGATTAAAGCCGGCGGGGGCTTCGAGCAGCAGGGCGCGCAGGGTTTGTTGGTCTGAATTTGAGCACGCTAAGTCCATACGCATAATTATGTCATTTAATTGCGCCCATGGCAGCATTACTTCGCTGGCGGTCATAATTCGGGGATGAGTGGTTTTTTGCACTTCGTCTCCGATGAGCAATTCTTCGTAAAGTTTTTCACCCGGACGCAGTCCTGTAATTTTAATTTCGATATCGCCGTCGGGATGTTGGGCATCTTTCAATTTCAGGCCGCTAAGCGTAATCATTTGTTTGGCTAAGTCAATGATTTTAACAGATTCGCCCATATCCAACACGAATACGTCGCCGCCTTTGCCCATCGCGCCTGCTTGAATGACGAGTTGGGCGGCTTCGGGGATGGTCATGAAGTAGCGGGTGATGTCTTGATGGGTCAGGGTGATGGGGCCGCCTTCGGCGATTTGTTTTTCAAACACGGGGACGACGGAGCCGGAGGAGCCTAAAACGTTGCCAAAACGCACCATACAGAAGCGGGTCTGTTGGCCGGGTTCGGCGGCAAGCGCCTGCAGGCAGAGTTCCGCCATGCGTTTGCTGGCGCCCATGGTGTTGGTCGGGCGCACGGCTTTGTCGGTGGAGATAAGCACGAAGGTGCTGACGCCGGATTCGACGGCGGCTTGGGCGCACAAGAGCGTGCCGAAGACGTTGTTGCGTATGCCTTCGACGGTGTTGAACTCGACCATGGGGACGTGTTTGTAGGCGGCGGCATGATAGACGGTTTCAACGCCGTACGCGGTCATGACACTGATCAGGCGTTCTTTGTTTTGCACGGAGCCGAGCAGGGGGACGACTTCGATTTGACTGCCGGCGGCTGCCTGAGTTTCGCGCAATTCTTTGTCTATGCTGTACAGGGAGAACTCGGACAGTTCGAACAGCAGTAATTTGGACGGGCGGCATTTCAGGATTTGGCGGCAGAGTTCGGAGCCGATGGACCCACCCGCACCTGTTACCATTACGGTTTTGCCGGTAATGTCCGCACCCATGAGTTCGGGGCGCGGGGCGACGGGGTCGCGGCCGAGCAAATCGACGACAGAGATTTTTTTCAGCGCGCTGACTTTGATTTTACCGTCCACCAAGTCTTTCATGCCGGGGATGGTCAGCACTTCGCATTTGTATTTTTCGAGGCTTTGAATGATGCGGCGGCGTTCTTCCTGAGTGGAGCTGGGGATGGCGAGCAGGATTTTTTCCACACCGTAGCGGTCGATGAGCGATTGGATGTCTTCAGGACCATAGACGGTCAGGTCGTAGATGACGGTGCGGCGGATTTTGGGGTTGTCGTCCACAAAGGCGACGGCGGAATATTCGTTGACCTGTTTGATGGCTTCCAGCAGTTGGCGGCCGGATTGTCCTGCGCCGTAAATGATGACGGGCACCATTTGTTTTTTGTGGCGGTCGGTCAGGATGGCGCGCAGAATCATGCGCGAACTGGTGATACAGACGACCAGCAGCAAGAAATAAACGACGGGCAGGGCGAGGTGCAGTTTACGTTCGAAAACCAGAGTGGTCAGGCAGAACAAGACTGCCGAAATCAGGCTGCCGAATGCGGCGGCGGTCAGGACGCGGGTGCTGACGAAGCGGGTAACGGCGCGGTACAGCCCCAGTCTGACAAATAGGGCGATGGTCAAAAAGGCGGTCGAGCCGAAGGCAAGCCAGTTCGCCATGCTTGCCCATTCGTCGGAGTATTGGACTCGGAGGCTTTGCGCAAACCAAAAGGCGATAAAAATCATCAAAACGTCGTGGATGACGAAGAAGGTTTTCTTGACGTTGCGGGGCAGGGATAACAGGGTTTCCAAATTCATTTTGGTATGTTCTGAATAATGTTGTGGGTGGGTTTCAGACGACCCCGGTCATGCAAAGGTCGTCTGAAAAGACGTTTGTTGCTACGGAGCATTGGTTTTCCGTATGTGTCGGCTGCTTGCCGGTTCCCTTTTTTATTCGGCTGAAGCGGTAAACCGCCGCCGTCCCGATGATACGGGCGCGGCGGTTTGTACTTTATGCTGTGGCTTCTGCCAACACAGCTTCGATGTGTTCTTTGCAGAACGCGATTTCGTCGTCGGTCAGCGTCGGATGCACCAAGAACATCAGGCTGGTGTCGCCCAGTTCGACGGCGTTTTTCAGCCGCTCTTTCGGCCGCCACGGCGTGTTGTCGAAGGCTTTTTCCAAATAGACTTCGGAGCAGCTGCCTTGATAGCAGGGGACTTTGCGCGCGTTCAGTTCGTTCACGATGCGGTCGCGCGTCCAGCCTTCTTTGAGGTGTTCGGGTTTGACGAAGGCATAGAACTTGTATTGCGCGTGTTCGATGTAGTCGGCGACTTCAATCAGACGGATGCTTTTGAATTTGCCCAGGCTTTCTGCCAGCTTGGCGGCGTGCACTTGGCGGCGTGCCGTCCATTCGGGCATACGTTTGAGCTGGATGCGGCCGATGACTGCCTGCATTTCCATCATGCGCCAGTTGGTGCCGAAGCTTTCGTGCAGCCAGCGGAAGCCGGGGGCGTGTTCGCGGTGGTACACGGCGTCATAGCTTTTGCCGTGGTCTTTGTACGACCACATTTTGCTCCACAGCTCTTTGTCGTTGGTGGTGACCATGCCGCCTTCGCCGCCGGTGGTCATGATTTTGTCTTGGCAGAACGACCATGCGCCGACGTGTCCGATGGAGCCGACGGATTTGCCTTTGTATTTCGCGCCGTGCGCTTGGGCGCAGTCTTCGATAACCCACAAATCATGTTCTTTTGCCAAGTCCATGATGTCGTCCATTTCGGCGGGCATACCGGCAAGGTGGACGACGATGATGGCTTTGGTATTCGGCGTCAGCGCGGCTTTGATGGTTTCGGCGCTGATGTTTTGGCTGTTCAAATCCACGTCGGCGAACACGGGGTTTGCGCCGGCGGTAACGATGCAGGAAGCGGAGGCGAGGAAGGTGCGCGAGGTAACGATGACGTCGTCGCCTGCGCTTATGCCCATTGCTTTAAGCGCGACATCAAGCGCCAGTGTACCGTTGGAGAGGGCAACGGCGTATTGCGTGCCGGCGAAGGCGGCGAATTCTTTTTCAAATTCGCGGCATTCGCTGCCCGTCCAATAGTTGACTTTGTTGGACAGCAGGACTTTGGAAACGGCATCGGCTTCTTCTTGGGTGAAGCTCGGCCACGGGGAGAGGGATGTGTTAAGCATTGGCTTTTCCTGCGAAAAGGCTGGTGGAGTCTTTGGGGGCGACTTCTTCCAGCAGTTGGCGGTTGATCAAGGTGTATTTTTGACCGTTGATTTCGACGTATGCACCGTCGTAAGGCGGGAACCAGAAGGCGCGGATTTTTTTCTCGACGTCGTCGCCGTCGCGGATTTGCTTCATGGCTTCCATTTCGTCGCGGCTGACGTAACGACCACCGATGTTGGGCGTAGTCGGCAGTTTGGCTTGCGCTTCGACGGCGCGGGCGATAATGCGTTGTGCAAACGGCTCCAATGCCTGCATGGTTTTGCGTTCGAGCGATTGGGCGGTTTCGGCAGAAGAATCAATGGGGAAGCGGTCCACTTCGATGATTTCGCCGGTGTCGATGGAGGCATCGACGTAGTGGGCGGTGCTGCCCCATTCGGACAATTCGTCCATGATGGCGAGGTTGTAGCCGCCTGTGCCTTTGTATTCGGGTAACAGGGCCGGGTGGAAGTTGATCGTACCCAAGCGCGGGACGGTCAGGAATTCGTCGCGCAGTTTGCGCCAGTAGAGTACGGACAAGCCCAAGTCGTATTTCAGACGACCTTCTTTCATTGCTTCCAAGGCAGTGTCGAAAGTGTAGAGCGGCAAGCCCAATTCTTTGGCGGCGGCGGCCGTCGGCGAGCCTTGCAGGTGGCTGTCGGTCAGTACACCGACGATTTCGATGCCGTTTTGTGAAGATAAGAGCCGGAGCAGGTTGGCGGAAAGCCGTTTACGTCCCATGAATAATATTTTTGTCATGTAAGAGTCCTTTTTGTTTTATCAGCTAATGTGTGATTTTGTTGAACAGTCCGAAGGGGCAATCAGCTGCGCCAAATCTTGCAGGGAGCTGATCCACGCATCGGGATGGTGTTCTTTGTTAAAGTTTTCGGGTAAGTGGTGGTGAATATTGTGCTCGGACGGATGCAGCCCTATGGTGATCCAGCCCAAAGCGTTCGGCGCGATGAAGTCTTTGGAAAGGTTGTCGCCGATGTAGATGAAACAGTCTGCCTTTTCGGCATATTTGTCTTGTAAATAGCGGAAGCGTTTGCCGTCGGGCTTTTCCGAAGCGCAGGCTTCGGAGACGAGGATGTCGTCAAACAGGGAATACAGCCCCAAGGCTTCCAGTTTCAAGCGTTGGGTCAGGCTTCTGCCGTCGGTAATCAGCGCGCGTGCGGCGAAGGGCGCGGTCAGCTCGGACAGGAAATCATGCGGGGCATACGGCGTCAGCGTCGGGCGGTGCAGCCGGTATTGCCACAGAAGAACCTGTTTTTCCGATTCGTTGAAACCGCAGTGGCGGCACAACTTGTCCAGCCAGTCTTTGCCGTCGGGGTCGATACTGCGCCATAGGTCGTCTGAATCCCAATCGGGATACAGGGTGGTAACGGTATCGACGATTGCACGGATGCCGGAGAGTTTGTATTCGTATTCCGAGTACAGCGTATCGTCCAAGTCGAAGACAATGACGGCGGTTTCGGGATTAATCGTTTTCATGAACTAAGACCTTGGCATCGTAGCGCAGCATGATGAGGTTGTTTTCCCAGTCGTCTGAAAACGGAATTTCTTCGTTGCGGAAGTATTCGTGCATCAGCCAGCCCGGGTAATTGCCGCCTGCGGCATACGTCAGCGGGAAGCCGCCGCCGAAGCGGGGGTTGATTTCCACGCCGTAGAATTCGCCGGTTTCTTCGTTGCAGAAGAACTGCGCCGTAATGCAGCCGCGCGCGCCTTCCAATACCGCCATTTTTTCCAGCAGCGTTTGGTAGAGGCTGTTTTTGCGGGTAACGCCTTTGCTGACTTCGCCGGAGCGTACTTCCAAGCGTTTTCGCGGGATGGCGCATTTCAGACGACCTTCATGGTCGTAATACATATCGACGGTAAATTCGGAAAATTCGTTTTCGATGTCGATAAGCTCGCAGAACATCAGCTTGGGGTCGTCCACGATTTCAGGCGTCAGGCAGGCTGGCGTGTCGATCCGTTTAGCACCGATGGCGCGGCTGCCGTCGTAGGGTTTGGCGAAGCAAGGGAAAACCAGCTTCTCGCGGTCGTAAATTTCGGGCGAGCGTATGCCGTAGCGGGCAAACAAACTGGCAGTTTTCCGTTTGTCGCGGCATTGCGCGATGAAGTCCGAGTCGGAAACGACGATGTGGATGCCTGCCGCTTCGAAGCGTTCGCGCTCGTCTGCCAACTTTTGCAGTTCGGTGTCTATGGTCGGGATGATTAAACCGATGTTTTCGCGTACCGCCAGATCGAAAATGCTGTCGATATATGAATCGGCGCTAATCAGCGGCACTTCAAACGAACCGTCCGAAACGTGGCAGGCGGAGGACATACGCGGCACCAAATCCGTCGTCAAAATCTTGACGTCGTCTGAAAACTTGGCAGCTTCGGTTTGAAAATCCTGTACCAATTCAACGCGCCTTCCCGCGGAAAGGATAAGTACGTTATTTTTTCGCATCAGTGTCATTTCCTGTGAAATAGGGCATGGTGGCTTCTCCCTCAGCCGAAATACCTTCTTTGATAAAGACTTTTTTGACTGTCAGAAACAGGATTTTCATATCCAGCCAAAAACTGTAATGGTCGATATACCAAATATCGTGTGCGAACTTTTCGTCCCACGAAAGCGCGTTGCGCCCGTTGACCTGCGCCCAACCGGTTACGCCGGGCCTCATTTCGTGGCGGCGGTTTTGAAATTCGTTGTAAAGCGGCAGGTAGCTCATCAACAGCGGTCTTGGGCCGACCAGGCTCATCTCTCCTTTTAGAACGTTCCAAAGCTCTGGAAGTTCGTCCAAGCTCGTCGCGCGCAGTTTTTTGCCGAAAGGGGTCAGCCGCTCGCTGTCGGGCAGCGGGTTACCGTCTTTGTCGACCGCATCGCGCATGGAGCGGAATTTGATCATTTTGAACGGTTTGCCGTCTTTGCCCGGCCGCTCTTGGGTGAAGAATACCGGTTCGCCCAAGTTTTTGCGGATGAGGTATATCAAAATCAAAAATACGGGCGAGAGGAAAATCAGTCCTGAGGCGGAGGCGATGATGTCAAACAGGCGTTTGAAGAATTTACTCATGGGCTAATCTTTCAATCAGGTTGACGATTTTTTGATACGCCACGTCGCGCTTGAAGCGGCGGACGATTTCGTCGGATTGAACGGGGTCGTTTTTGCGCGCCAGAATGTCTTTGGCGGCTTGGACGAAGCTGTCCACATCACCGGAACGGTAGTCCGCATGCGGCAGCAGGGTGAGGACTTCGGCAACTTCGTCATTGACCTGGCTGTTTAAAATCGGTTTTTGCAATGCCATATAGTCGGACAGTTTGTTGGTGATCGACTGCATGGCGTAGGAATGGATGGCGTTGACGGAGATGTCGCAGCCTTTGGCGACCGACATCATTTCGGCGTAGGGGATGTAACCGTAAAACTTAATACCCTCGCAGGCATATTGTTTGAGCCTGTCCAAATCGGGGCCGCCGCCCATGATGTGCAGCTCTACATTTTCGCCGCCGTCCAACAGTTTCCGAACGCCTTTGCACACGGTTTCCACGTCATAGCTGTAACTGAGCGTACCCAAGTAGAAGAAGCGGGTTTTGTCGTCGCCGAAGTCTTTTGCCGGCGCAGCATCGAGTTTCGGAAAATCCGCGCCGATATAGACGACTTCGCTGGGTACGTTCGGATTGGCTTCTTTGGCGCGGTCGAGGTAGGTCTGCGACACGGCGACCAGCGCATCGGCGTAGCGGTAGGCACGGTTGGCGCGGGAGGAGAAGGGGAGCAGGTTGTGCGGGATTTTTTTCAAAAACGGCACGACTGAGGAGAAGGACTCCGGCCATACGTCCTGCACGTCGATAATCAGCTTGTAGCCCAAACGCGCTTTGTGTTCGCCCAAAAGCAGGTTGGTGGCGATCAGCGGATAGGCGGAAAAGACGACGTCTTGTTCGCCCGGACGGCAGTTGTTCAGCCATTGCTCAAAATTTTTGACGAACACATGATGGCTTTTGACGCGGTCCAGCGAGACGTTTTTTCCGTAGCCGCTCTCTTCCAACAGCATGACTTTCAGACGACCTTGCGAAGCAGATTCGGCATCTTCAGGTCGTCTGAAAGATTTGTCGTAGTGTTTGAAATTGCTGGTAATCAGCAATACATCATGAGACTGCGACAACAGTTCGGCGAGATACCAGAAGCGGTTGAAATGCGGCTCGGACGGCAGCGAACAGTAGGGGGCGACGATAGTGATGTTCATATTTTCAGACGACCTCACATATCGTAAGCGGCCATTGTGGTGCGATAGATTTCATCATCGGAACACAAGGTCTCAACGTGTTTATGCAGGGCTTTGCCCATCTTTTCGCGTAACTCGGGCTGCTTGATGAGTTGATCGACGGCTTCGATAAAGGCTTCGTCTTCGCCGAAGGGGAAACAGTATCCGGTTTCGCCGGTAATGACCATTTCGGAAATGCCGCCCATGTTGTAGGTCACGACGGGCGTGTCGTAGAGGCCGGCTTCAAGGATGTTGTTGCCGACGCCTGCGCCGTGGTCGCCGATGCAGTGCGGCGTGTTCACCAAAATATCCACGTCTTTGAAATAGCCGGTCAAATCGCGCACGCCGCCGAGGAAGGTAACTTTGTCGTCTATGCCCAGTCGTTTTGCTTGCGATTTCAGATTGTCCATCTCCTCGCCTATGCCTGCTACGTTCAGGCGCACGGGCATATTGCGGTCGACCATTTTCTTAAAGATGTCCAGCATCACATGCACAGCGCGGACGGTATCCAAGCGCGACAGCGTGCCGAGCATGACGTAGTCTTTGGCGGTTTTTTCAGGAACGTAATCGGCTTTGTGCAGGGCGTTGTAGGTGTAGGTGATGCGGTTGGCGGGGAAGCCGTGGCGGATGAGTTTTTCCTGTTCGTGCCTGCAGTTGCCGATGATGTATACACCCAGTTTGTCGAAAAGTTTGGCGATTTTCGGATAAGTTTCGGCATCCAAACCGCGCGCGTGGTAGAACACTTTGGTTTTCGGCGAAGAGATTTTCGCCGCGATGGCACAGGCGGGAACGATACGCGCCATTTGGCAGTGGATGATGTCGGGTTTTTCTTGTTTCAACATCTTCATGTAGGCGAACATGCCTTTGATGTAGCCCAAGATGCCGCCCTGATAAAAATCAATCGGACGCCATTGGATGCCCAAGGCTTGGGCTTCTTTGATGAGCGGGCCATCGGAAGAGGCAAGGACGACCTCGTGGCCGCGCTGCCTGAGCAACCGTCCTAAGCGGAAGGTCGCGTTTTCAGTGCCGCCGAGGCCGGACATGGAAGTAGTCAAAACAATTTTTTTCATAGCGTGTTTTCTATCAAGGGGTATATCGGTACGCGTTGTAAGTTGCATCGCGCTGCGGCAGGACGCTGTACAAGAAAATCAAAAAGCAGGGCAGCCAGATGAAGGGCAGACGCAAAATGGTGGACGGGATGAAGCCCGCCAAAATAAACAGGCCGATTGCCGCCAAGCCGATGGCTTTTTGTTTGTTTCGCAGGTTTTGGCTTAAAAAGACGTTCATTGCATACCAAATGATGTAGCAGATGAAGCCGATTAAGGAAATGATGCCGAAGCCCAAATACAGTTCGATGATGAAGCTGTGCGGGTTTTCAAAACCGAGGCTGTCGCTCAAATGCCCGCCGAAGTATTCCTGAAAGTTTTTAGGGCCGTAGCCGTAAAGCAAAAGCGGCGGATTGCTCCAGAAGTAGTTATAAATTTCTTGGCGGTAACCGACCGAGTTGTCACTCTCCAAGTTGAACAGGAACAAATACAGGCGGGAAGAAATGTTTTCCAAAAAGACGTTGCCGTGCATCGAAAGCAGAAAGTCGGCAATGTATTGCTTCGGAATCATCGACAAAACCGCGCCTGCGACGCCGACGGTCAGCAGGGAGAACAGTCCGTTATTGCGGTAAATCAGGTTCAATAAGAACAAAATGATGTAACACATCGTCGCCGTGCGTGACGCACTGGCAAAAATAATCGCACCCAAACTCAAAAACAAAATCCAGCCGAACAGATGTTCTCTTTTGCTGACACCGATATTGAAAAATATCAAAACGGCAGGGGCGAAGCAGAGTGCGGTCGTACCCAAGTTGTTGGGGTTGAAGAAAAAGCCTTTAATAACGCCGGCTTCAATCGCCAAAATTTCGTCTGAGTTGACAAACTGTGTGCCGGTCAATACTTCGATAACGGGCGGGATAATGATAAAGGCGCAAAAGAAAATCAACAGCCTGCGTATGAAGCGCAAGGGGTTTTCGTGTCGGTTCAAAATCAGATACAGCAGATAAAACAAGCCGGCAACAGACAGGAAGAAAAAGCTATCCATGACCCTGACCGAATCCATCGGCGTGATGAGCAGGTGGATCGCGCTCCAGCCGGTCATCAGCCCGACAGCCACCAGCATGAGTCCTGCCTTGCTGTTGAATGTTTTGTTTTCTATGAAAAAAATCAGCAGGGTGGCAGGCACCAGTAAGAGGGTCAGCGGATTGTCGATACGCGGAATCCCCAGTTTATACGACAGCATCGGCCCCAACATGTAGGCGGTAACCATCGTATAAAGCATAGTAATGTATATATTTTGTTTTTTAATTTTCACGTTGCTTCCTGAAATTTAGGTCGTTCCAAGAGCTTTATTATATGCAGAAATGATTTGTTCGGTAACAGGACGCTCTCCAAATTCTTTCAGGCAGTTTTCGCGCAACAGGCGCGGGAGGTATTTTTTTCGGTTTCGATAGAGGGAGATAAGCGCCTCTGTCAGCGATTTTTGGTCTCCGACATCGACCAAAAGCCCGTTGGACGGATTGACGATAGTCTCAGGACCGCCACAGCGCGTCGCGATGACGGGCAATCCTTGCGCCAAAGCCTCGATGAACACGACGCCGAAAGTTTCGTGGCGGCTGGCCAATACGAAAGCATCGCTGTGATGCATCAAATCCAAGACTTCTTCGTTTTTCAGACGACCTTCAAAGATAACGTTGTCTTCCAAGCCCAAATCTTTTGCCAAACGGTGCAGCTTGAATTCTTCGTAGCCGCCCCCGCCGATTTTCAGCTTCAAGTTCGGATAGGCTTTGACTGCTTCGGCAAAGGCGGGCAGTAGGATGTCGTAGCCTTTTTTATGTTGCAGGTGTGCGACCGAGCAGAAGGTGAAGTCTTCGTTGGCGGGTTTGTCGGCAAGGTCTATCGGCGCTTCAAAGCTGGCGGACAGGATATTGGGAACATATTGCCACTCCAATCCTTGATATTCTTCTTTCAGCAGTTCGGCAAAGTCGCGGCTGACGGCCAAGCGGCAGGCGGCGTTTTGGGCGGCGGCATACATCAGCGGGCGCTGCCAGTTGCGGATAAGTTTGCGGGCATAGGTGGTGCTGTGTTCGGTAATGACATACGGGATGCCGGTGGCTTTGTGGATCTCGTAAGCAATAATGCCGCCGCTGTTGACGCAGTGTGCATGCAGGACGTCGGGCATGCCGTGGTCTGCAACGTATCGGCGGAACAGTTTCATACTGGCAGCAATTTCCCGTTTGCGGTCGATATACGGAATGCGCGGAAAGAAGAACATGCTGTCGTACACATAAGTCGATACGTCTTTGTCGATGTAGGTCCTTATTCCGTAATTTTTCGGGTTGAACGCAGTTTTCGCCTGAGTTCTGAACGAACGGAATATCGGTGCGACGACCCCTACTTTGACTCCGGAGCGTTGCAAGGCTTGTGCTTGCAGGCGGAAAAAGATTCCGTTGACGTCGTCCGGAGTGGATGGATACCAAGAAGGAATGATTAATGTATGCATGATAATACCTGTGTCGGATGTGTCAGCGTACACGCCGCATAGGTTGCGGACAGGGCACAAAATCAAAGATTCTCGGTGAGTAAGCGTTTTGTGGCGGCAAAATCAAAACTGCGTGCGGTATGGTTGTTATTGTGTTGAATGTTTTTTATTCAGACGACTTTTCACTGTCGATAAAGCTGAAGAAAGTTGCGTTTTGTATTTCAACGTCAGGGCAATCAAACCTGCCAGCCAGATTAAAGCAAAAATGTAATAGTTGCCGGTGTTGCCGAAGTAGGTATAGCTCAGGCACAAAATCAGGCAGAGTGCGGTATTGATATAAATTTGCCGGCAGGGCAGCTTTTGCCACATCCTTGAAGACAATTCGGTCTTAATGAGCATGAATACCCAAAAAGAAGTCGCGCTTGCCATTGCGGCACCCCGTGCGCCCAGTATTGGAACCAGCCAATATAGCAGGCCGAAGTTCAGCAGGAATGCCGCAATATTGACTGCGGTAATCAGCCAGGTTTTTTTGACGACGTTCAAGCCGATACCGGTCACTTCCGTCAGCGTATAGAACAAAGGAAACATCATGCACGACAGTAAAATAAACTGTACCGATGCATATTTACCGGGAAGAATCCAAGTGACCACCGGTGAAAAAATACCGATAAAGCAAACCATCGCGCTGATGAGCGCAGTCATCGACAGGGTAATGCCACCGATTTTGTCGAGGTTGGCGTTGTCTTCAACCCATTTGAACACCAATGGTGCCCATATGGTCGAGAACACGCTTTGGAAAATCAGGGCGACAGCGCCGAAGCTGACCGCCATCGAGTAAATCCCCAGTTGCTCCAAACTTGCCATTTCTTTCAAAACAAAGCGGTCGATAGACGTCAGCCCCCAGTAGGCGAGATTGCCGAATGCCAAAGGCAGTCCGTATTGCAGACCCATTTTGTGCAGCTTTGCCGACCAAGGCGAACGGATGGCGGCGGCCAAATCGGTTCGGGTTTGGTAGATCAATACAGCGACGGTCAGTATTTGGGCGGCGGTATAGGCAAAGACCAGGCTGGTGGTATGGGTTGGCAAGCCGATTAGGATGAAGAGCAAAACCAAAACCAAAATCAGGAATTTCGGTGTCAGCTGGCTGAGTGAGAAAGCAATTGCTTTTTCCTGCATCCGTAGGATGAGCGAGAAAAAGCGGATAAACAGGGTGGTCAGTAAAAAAACTAAAAACAGAATACCCAGCTTGGTGTTGTTCAAATTAAAAATAATTTTGGAAGGCCAAGAAGGATTCCACAAAAGTATCAGCAATACCCCGGCAATGCTCAAAACAAACGGGGACAGGCTGAAGGATTTGAACAGCGCGGCTTTGTCTTCGCTGACGTAGTATTCGCGGATATACGCCTGATCCAAGCCCAGCCCCAAAATCAGGATGGTCAGAGCGGATATGGTTTGCAGTAAGACGATACGGCCGATGTCTTCCGTAGGGTAGTACCATGAAATCAGCGGAAGCGAGAGGATGCCGAAAGCCGCACTGCCTATCGGACCCAAAGCATAGCCGAGTATTTTTCTTATATTCATAAATAGGAGGGATTTGTTGCCGCCAAGATTTTCAGACGACCTGAAAACGCAGCAGCATCATATAAATAAGGGCTTTCTTAGGTCGTCTGAAAACAAACGGTCTAAGAAAGCCGACTGCCTGCCGAAACCCGTCGGCAGGCAGTCTGCCTCAATCGTCAAAGGTATTACGCTTTCACGACTTTCGGGTTTTTCGCAGGGAACTTGCCGCGCGTATCGACAATCAGTTTGGCGTGTTCGGCAATCATGTCGTAGTCAAACTTATCGTGGTCGGTGGTCAGGACTACGCAGTCGTATTTCGCTACGGTTTCCGGCGTCAGCGGCTCGCTCTTCAGGTCGAAGTAGTGGTGGCCGGGGATGTACGGGAACTCAAGCACGTGCGGGTCAGAGTAGGAAATGTTTGCGCCCAATTTGTGCAGGCGGTCCATCACTTCCACAGACGGGCTTTCGCGCATGTCGTCCACATTTTTCTTGTAGGCGATACCCAAAACCAAGATTTTGCTGTCTTTGATGGAACGGTTGTGTTCGTTCAAAGCCAGGCCCACTTTGCTGATGACGTAGTCGGGCATGTGGGAGTTCACTTCGCCTGCCAACTCGATGAAGCGGGTGTTCACGCCGTATTCGCGCGCTTTCCAAGTCAGGTAGAACGGGTCGATGGGGATACAGTGTCCGCCCAAGCCCGGGCCGGGATAGTAGGCAACGAAGCCGAACGGTTTGGTTGCCGCGGCGGCGATGACTTCGTGAATATCGACATCCATTTTGTCGGCGACGATTTTCATCTCGTTCACCAAACCGATGTTCACGGCGCGGTGGATGTTTTCCAGAAGCTTGGTCAGCTCGGCGGCTTTGGTGGAGCTTACCGGTACGACTTTGTCGATGGCAGGCTGGTACAACGCGATACCGACTTCCAAACAGGCAGGGGTATGACCGCCGATGACTTTCGGGATGGTACGGGTTTCAAAATTCGGGTTACCCGGGTCTTCGCGTTCCGGAGAGTAAACCAAGAACACGTCTTTACCGACTTTCAAGCCGCCTTCCTCAACGCGCGGCAGCAATTCTTCTTCGGTCGTACCGGGGTAGGTGGTGGATTCCAAAGACAGCACTTGACCGGCGCGCAGGTAAGGTTTCACCGCGTCGGTAGTGTCGATAACAAAGCTCATGTCCGGCTCGCGGTATTTGTTCAACGGAGTCGGTACGCACAAAATCACGGCTTCCACTTCGCCGATGCGGGAGAAGTCGGTGGTGGCTTCAAACAGGCTGTTTGAAGCGGCGGCGATTTTCTCGGCAGGAATATGCTCGATGTAGGTTTCGCCTTTGTTGAGTTTGTCGACTTTGGTTTTGTCGATGTCGAAGCCCAAAACCTGATAACCGATGTCCACATAGCGGAGCATCAGTGGCAGGCCGACGTAGCCCAAGCCGACGATGCCGATTTTGGCGGTTTTATCTGCAAATTTCTGAATGGTAATATTTTTCATGACAAGTCTCATGTGATGGAAAAGGGCGTGCCGCACAGTGCAAAATGCCGCAGCAGAACCCCGGCCGGCAGTCATAAAAACAGCAGGGTCGGAATCCGTTTTGTCGGTGTCGAAAATAAATCTTTCCCTAAGATTGGTTTTGGACGTAAAAGTTTTGCATGTGCAAATGCAGCATTGCCCGACGATAATGGAGTGTTGGGAAATGTTTATGCAAATATTATAATCAAGCTGGGCGGTAAGATTTTGAATTGTATTATTTTTAGTGATTACTATACCGTTGGTGACTAAATATAATATCGGAAATACAAATAATTAATAAAAATTAGTATTAATATATTTGCGTAATTTAACCTAAAATTAATATTACTAAGGTATATGTTGAAGCGGTATTTGTAACGCTGGCAAGCAGATCGGGCGATACGGTCAAATATCGTTGCTTCTGACAAAAAGGTCGTCTGAAAACCAAAAATCAGTTTTCAGACGACCTTTGTTGTTTATGAATCAGCCTATTTTTTACGCAAAACCCATTTTACGTCCTGCCCGATCAGCTCTACCGAACGGCTTTCCCACTCGCCTTCCGAAGTCAAAACGGCAGGGTTGGCAGGGAGGGTGAGCAGGCTTCTGCCTTCGCCTAAGATTTTCGGCGCTTGGTACAACACGATTTCGTCTGCCAAGCCTGCTTCGATAAAGGCGGAGGTCAGCGTCGCGCCTGCTTCGACCATAATCTCGCCGTAACCCAGTTCTGCCAATTGGGGCAGCAGTGCGGCAAGGTCTATGCGTCCGTCTGCGTTTTCAGACGACCTTAAGATGCGGATATGATTGAACGCGCGGTATGGTTTGAGGCGTTCTTCATCATCAACGGCGGTTACGATGACGGTGGGGCTGAGGTCGTCTGAAACCATGTGGCTGTCCAACGGCGTTTGCAGTTTGCTGTCCAACACGATACGCGCAGGTTGGCGCAGGGTCGGGAAGGCGCGGACGTTGAGGCGCGGGTTGTCGGCAAGCACCGTGCCGATGCCGGTTAAGACGGCGCAGCTTTCCGCGCGTAAGGTTTGCACGTCCGCCCTTGCGGCTTCGCCGGTAATCCAGTAGCTGCGTCCGTCGGCGAGCGCGGTTTTGCCGTCCAGGCTGGCGGCGCATTTGATGCGGACAAACGGGCGGCCGCGTTCGATACGGGAAAGGAAGCCGCGGTTGAGTTCGCGCGCTTCGGTTTCCAGCAAACCGCTTTCGGTGCGGATGCCTGCGGCTTCGAGCATTGCCAAACCTTTGCCTGCCACCAAAGGATTGGGGTCGGTCATGGCGGCGACCACGCGCGACACGCCCGAGCCGATAAGAGCCTCGGCGCAGGGCGGCGTACGGCCGTAATGGCTACACGGTTCGAGCGTCACATAAGCCGTCGCTCCGCGCGCCATTTCGCCCGCCTGCCGCAGCGCATGCACTTCGGCATGCGGTTCGCCCGCTTTGACATGAAACCCCTGCCCGACGATTTGGCTGCCGTGTGCAATCACGCAGCCGACGCGGGGATTGGGGGAAGTGGAAAAACGCCCGAGCCGCGCAAGGGCAAGGGCGTTTTGCATCATTTGGGTATCAATACAATCAAACATAATTTGGATTTCTTAAAGTTTTCCGTTTTCAGACGACCTTCGCCGTGTTCCATTCGTCAAAATGCTAATGCGCCAAACTCACTTCTTTTAAAACGACGGACAAATCTTTCTGCCCCGCATGATGGCTGTACGCGCAAACGGTATAAATATTGGCTTCGTGAATGGCGATGCAGTATTGGTTGAACGTACCTTGCCGGTCTTCGCGGTCGGTTTGGTAATTCATGCGGTTGTCGGTGGCGATACCGACGCGGACATTTTGAGTTTCGTCCGATTGCAGGGCGGTTTTGAGTTCGGCGAAATAGGTTTTGGCATCCGTTTGCGCCGGGCCGTTGTTCGCTGCATAAATGGTAATGCGCGCTTCAGGGTCGTGTTGGAGCAGAATCAGGTTGGAGGCGGGAACGTTTTTCGGATGGCGAGCGGAATCGGCGATGATGTCGGAGAAGTGGCTGTTGTGGACAGAGATGGAAATTTTGCCGTCCATGCTCGTCAGCGTTTGAACCGTATCGGAGGCGACTTTCGACGCCGCATCGCCCTGTTCGGGGTTGCAGGCGGCAAGGCAGAATAGTGCGGCGGCTACGGATAAAACTCTTTTCATAAACATCCTCTTCATCATCAACACACCGCTTTCAGACGACCTATTTCCCGTCAGTCTGCACCAGCGTGGCGATTGCCTGAGTAAACTCGGACACGTCGTTGAAACTTTTATACACGGAAGCAAAACGGACATAAGCGACCTGATCGATTTTTGCCAATTCCTCCATCGCCATTTCCCCCACCATGCGCGACGGCACTTCCTTGTTGCCCGACTGATACAGACGCTGCTCAATCAGTGCGACCGTTTCATCGATTTTTTCCTGGGCGATCGGGCGTTTGTGCAAAGCCCGTTCCAAACTGGTTCTCAGCTTGTGCGGATTAAACGCCACGCGCGTACCGTTGGATTTAATCACCTGCGGCATCCGCATTTCGACCGTTTCAAACGTACTGAACCGCTGCCCGCACTCCACGCAACGGCGGCGGCGGCGGATGCTGTTCGTCTCTTCCAAGAGCCGCGAATCAGTGACTTGAGTATTGGGATGCTGACAAAACGGACATTTCATAAGTTTTTGAATTTATTTGTTTGTGAAACGGAATTGTAGCCGATTGAGCTATTCCCGTATAGTCGGTGGGTTTATTATGGGTTGAAGGGGTCGTCTGAAAACCTTGAATCTGGGTTTTCAGACGACCTCTTTGTTTTAAACGGATACGCCGACGGCGCGGGCGATTGCCAAGCCTTCTTCTACGCTCATATAGACGGGTTGTTCAGGACGGTCGCTGCGGGCGATGTCGCCTTGTCGGAACATGACCAGTTCGTCCACTGCCAGTTGCGACCAGGTTTCGTCGCGGGTCAGCGGTAAGGTGGCGATGACGGCGACTTTGTCGTTGGGGGTGGTGACTTCGGAAAAATCGACCATGACGTCGTCGTCCAAAAGCCGTGCTTTGCCGAACGGGGCTTTGCGTACGATGTAGTGCAAAAGCGTGCTGGCGTGGGCAAACAGGTTGTCGCCGTTGGACATAACGAAGTTGAACAGTCCGAAGCGGCGGATTTCGTGGGTAAGTGCGGCGAGGGCGTCGAATAGGGTGTCCGGGTCGGGCTTGGTGGCGAAGCGGCTGCGTAGGCGGTTGAGGATGTAGCAGAAGGCGCGTTCGGAGTCGGTGGTGCCGACGGCATGGTAATACTCGCCTTGTTCGGGGTAGAAATCGATTAAATGGCCGTTGTGTGCAAACAGCCAGTATTCGCCCCACATTTCGCGCATGAAGGGGTGGGTGTTTGCCAGCGAGGTTTGTCCTTGCGAGGCTTTGCGGATGTGGGCAATGACGTTTTCAGATTTGATTTGGTAGGCGCGAACGAGGTCGGCGACGGGCGAGGCGGCGCTGGGTTTGTCGTCGTGGAACAGGCGTACGCCTTTGCCTTCGAAAAAGCCGATGCCGAAACCGTCTGCATGGTGGTCGGTAATGCCGCCGCGGCGGCGGAAGCCTTCAAAGGAAAAGACGATATCTGTGGGGGTGTTACAGTTCATGCCGAGCAGTTGGCACATGATGTTGACCTTTGTTATTTTGATGTGGGGTTGAGGGTATAGTGGATTAACTTTAAACCAGTACGGCGTTGCCTCGCCTTGGCTCAAAGAGACATTCTCTAAGGTGCTGAAGCACCAAGTGAATCGGTTTCTGTACTGTCTGTACTGTCTTGCGGTTTCATCGCCTTGTCCTGATTTAGTTAAGCCACTATAGTAACGGGTAAATCGACGCAATGTACACGCGTTTTGCGTGATCGCCTTATAGATGGAATTATGGTGTATCGGAAGGGGTGTTTCAATAGGAAGGGGAGGGATATTGGGAGGTATTTTGTGTGATTTTATTGTGTTGTGGCTGATGGTGTGGAAAGGTCGTCTGAAATGCTTTGCGGGTTGCGCTAAAGCTTTTCAGACGACCTTTCTTTATTGTGCTTTGACGCTTACAAGGTGCCGTAAGAGTGCAGGCCGCTCAGGAACATATTGACGCCGATGAAGGCGAAGGCGGTAACGAACAGACCGATGACTGCCCACCATGCGAGGATTTTGCCGCGCCAGCCGGCGACGAGGCGCAGGTGCAGCCAGACGGCGTAGTTGAGCCAGACAATGAATGCCCAAGTTTCTTTCGGGTCCCAGCTCCAGTAGCGTCCCCATGCTTTGGCAGCCCACAGTGCGCCGAGGATAGTGGCGATGGTAAAGAATAGAAAGCCGACGGCGATGGCTTTATACATGACTTCTTCGATGACTTGCGAATGCGGCAGCCATGATTTTTTGCCGGCGTTTTCGTTTCTCAATGCCCAGAGTTCGGCGATGCCGAGCATGGCGGCGATACAGAATGCGCCGTAGCCGATGAAGTTGGCGGGGACGTGGATTTTCATCCACCATGATTGCAGGGCGGGAATCAGGGGTTGGATGGTGTGTGCTTCGCGGGAAAAGCTGTACCAAAGGACGAAGCCGACGACGATCGCCATGAAGCTGAAGACGAAGCCGCCGAGTTTTTGTACGGCGAAACGGGCTTCGTAGTAGAGGTACATCAGAGCGGTGATGACGAGGAAGAGGATGAAGACTTCGTAGAGGTTGGAAACGGGGATGTGTCCTGCGTCAGGGCGCAGGAGGTAGCTTTCGTGCCAGCGCACTAAAAGTCCGGTAAAGCCTGCGACGGCGGACACCCAGGCGAATACGGAACCCATGCCGAGCAGGGTATTGGTGGCGACGTTTTTGCGTTGTGCCAACACGGCGCCGGTGATATAGGCGAAGAGTGCGAAGAAAACGAAGGCGCATTGCCACATAATCGCGGACTGGCTGCTGAGGAAGTATTTGAGCAGGAAGCCGTCGGCGTGTGTGATGTCGCCATCGTAGAGCATGACGGCGCCGTATGCGAGGACGGCACACAAGGGGGCAAACCAGCGCATGGGTTTGAAAAACCAGCCTAAAAAGACGGTAATGCCTGCGCTTGCCCACAAAATCACCATTTCGTAGATGTCCATGGCGTGCTGAATGCGGGTTTGGGCGAAGAATGCGCCGGCTGCGGTCAGGAGGGCGAATAGGCAGTCGACCGTGTTCAGGGACTTGAGGAACGATTTGTGCGTCAGCAGCTCGTGTTCGGGTAGGGGATTATGGTTATGCGTCATGGTTCAAATCTTTCGCCAGTCGTTGCAGGCTTTGTGTATGTTGCGGAAACTCTTTTTGCAGGTCGCGCTCGTTGCGGCTGGAAGACATGGCAAAGCGGATGCGGTCGTCTGAAAACAGAACCCACGCGCGTTTCTCGCGGATGTAGAACATAAATATCGTGCCGAGAACCAGCAAAACAGAGCCTAAATAGACTAAAAATGCACCGGGCGAACGGGTCATTTGCAAGCCGGAGGAGCGGACTTCTTCAAAGCCGTCCAGTTGCAGGAGCATGGGGGCGGGGTATTCGGTCAGGCCGGTATAGGCGTCCATGCTGTGCAGCAGGAAGCGGTTGCGCGCTTCGTCTTGAGACCATGTGGGCAGCTTGTATTTTTGGATGGTTTCTTCCAATACGGCGTTCATGACGCCGAACAGCATTTCGTAAAAATATCCCTGCATTTTTTCCTGCTGCGCTTTGGGGATGTTTTTGGTGATAAATTCGTCCAACGCCAAATAGCCGCCTTTCGCAAAAATGCCCAAGGTGTTTTCGGCGGCAAGGGTGAATTGCTCGCGGATGTTGTCGGGCGCGTTCAAGGTCGCGTTGCGGATGACGGCTTTGCGTGCGGCTTCGTCTTTCAAGAGTTCGCGCATCGCCATGAAGGTGTAGGGTTTGAAAGTCTTATCGGCAGGAATGCGCAGCCAACGGGATTGCTGTTCCAGACCTGTGCGCGTACCGGTGATGAAGAAATAATCCTGATCCTGCTTGACGGGCAGCATATAGTTTTTATATTCGACAGCCTGACCCGCTTTGTCGCGGATTCGGTAAACAACGGATGGGCCGATGTTGGTGTATTTTTTGTCTTCTTGAGAGACGGCGCGCACGTCGTTAATCGCTGATTGCAGGGTTTGCTCTTTTTCAGACGACTTGCTCATGTCTTCCACGTTCATAGACGTGAATTGGTCAAACTCCAGTTTGTAGGACGTATTGCCGATGTCGAGCGGGAAGTCGCGCATAGATGTCGCCCTGAGCGTTACCGGCTCGCGGCTGGGATTGCCCAAATTCCAGGCTTTGAACTTCAAATCGGATCCCCCGTCGGCAAAGCTCGCTTGATAGATGGTGATGCCGTGCAGCGTCAGCGGATGGTTGACGCGGATGGTGTGTTCCGATTTTTTGCCGCTTTCCTTGTCGGTAATTTCCAAATCGCTGGCAAAATCACGCGGCATCCCGGTATTGTAAAAGTCGATGTGGAATTTCTTCAGCTTCACTTCAAACGGCAAATCCTGAACCAGCATCCCGTTGTCGGCATTGAGGAAGACCACGTCCGCGCTTTGCCCTTCGGTAATGTTCACATTGCCGCGGAACGACAGGTTCGACGTACCCAAAATGCTTTCCGGTTTGAAGTCTTTGGCATAGACGGAATGATTGTCCGGCACGACGCGTCCGGTCAGCATACCGATTTTCAGTAGGAGGTTGCTGTCTATCAAGCCGCCCAAGCAAATCACAATCAGCGCGGTATGGGCAAAAATGTAGCCCCACTTGTTCATCGCCCCTTTTTTGGCGGCAACCAAAACCGATCCGTCTTCGCGCGTTACGGTTTTGCAGCTGAAGCCTTGTACTTCGAGATAACGCCGGGCAATTTCAGACGACATCTTGCCTTCCAACACAGTCGAATGGCGCATCGCCGCTAATGATTTTTCTTTGGCGTTTTCACGGAACGATTTGATTTCGCGGAGAAAAGGCGGAACATTGCGAATCAGGCACAAGCTGGTCGATATCACCAAAAACATCATGATGACCACAAACCAAGCGGACGCATAAACATCGTACAAGCCTAAAAAGTTGAAAATCTGCGACCAAAACGGACCGAATTTCACAACATAATTGACCTGCGGCTGGTTTTGCTGCAACACCGTCCCGATAACCGAAGCGACGCCCAGAAGACTGAGCAAGGCAACGGCAAAACGCATGGAGCTTAAAAAAGCGAACCAAGGTTTGTGGATAAGGGGGACGGATGAAGAGGATTTGCTCATAGCGGTTTGATTTGATAAAGAATACGGGGATGGTCGGGATTCGGAAGAGGCCCGATTATCGAACGGCACAAAAAATAGACATGATGGGGCAAAAAGCCAAAGGCTGCCATTTGAAAATACTTATTGCCTCAAAAGCGGCGGCATACCATCGCACAAGGTCGTCTGAAAACAACTGCCCAAGGGCAAGCGTTTTCAGACGACCTTGATATTCACATCATCCGCAAACAGACGGATTGATAGGAATCAATGCAGACCTTGGATGAAGTTGGAAACCGCATTCAACTCTTCTTCGGTCAGGCGTTTGGCAATATCTTCCATAATCGCGTTTTTGCGTTGTCCGGATTTATAAGCCTTCATTTGATCGACCACATAAGACATATGTTGGCCGCCTAAGCGCGGATATGCGCCGATTTCGGTACCGCCGCCCGGAATACCCGCGCCGCTGGGGCCGTGGCAGGACATACAGGCAGGAACTTTTTTATCCACCAAACCGCCTCGGTAGATTTTGCCGCCCAAAACAGGATCATTTTGTTTCGGGTTAGCCTCGCCGGATTTGGCCTGTTGTTTGGCATAGAATGCGGATACATTCAGAATGTCTTGCTCGGACAGGTTCATCACCATAGGTTTCATCACAGCGGCGGAACCGTTTGTACGTTTGCCTTCTTTAATATCCAAGGTTTGACGGTAGATATAGGCACTGTGTTGCGCGGCGAGCTTTGGATACATGGCGATGCCGCTGTTGCCGTCCGCCGCATGACATGCCGCACAAATGGTAGTAGCCACTTCTTTGCCTTTTGCAATATCCGCTTTCGGGGCAGCGACAGCCGCACCGGCAGCCAAAACCAAGGCCGCTAAAGTCAATCGTTTCATGGAGTGCTCCTGATTACAGCATTGCATACCGCGACAATGCCTTTTTTATACTCAAAACGCCGGATAAATTTTACCCGATAAAAACCGATAATTCTATAAACGTGCTATTCTATACTAGATTTACATTAAATTACTACCATGTTTCGCAACATGAACACGGCAAATTCCGCCACTCCGTCTCAGGGAACAAGGAAATACGGATGAACCTCTTTCAGAACGCCAAATTCTTCACCACCGTCAACCATCTCAAAGACCTGCCCGACACACCCGCAGAAATCGCATTTGTCGGACGCAGTAACGCAGGCAAATCCAGCGCGATCAATACCCTGACCAACCATGTCCGGCTCGCTTACGTCTCCAAAACGCCGGGACGAACCCAACACATCAATTTCTTCGAATTGAGCAATGGCAGCTTCATGGTGGATTTGCCTGGCTACGGTTATGCGCAAGTTCCCGAAGCCATCCGTACGCATTGGGTCAAACTCTTGGGCGACTATCTCCAACAACGATGCCAGCTCATCGGCTTGGTGTTGATTATGGATGCGCGCCACCCTTTGAAAGAGCTAGATTTGCGGATGCTGGACTTTTTCCATATCACCGGCCGCCCTGTGCATATTTTGTTGTCGAAAGCCGACAAGCTGTCGAAAAACGAGCAAATCAAAACTTTAGGCGCAGTCAAAAAAACGCTCAAGCCCTATATGACCCGTCAACGCATCAGCGTACAACTGTTTTCCAGTCTTAAAAAGCAAGGGATCGAAGAAGTTAACCAAGTCGTCGGCGAATGGTTTGCTACGCATCAAGAAGAAATGGACAACTTGAATATCGGAAATCCGGAAAATTCCGAGCCATTGTAATCGGTCGTAGTATTATCTGCATTGACGGGACGCAAATCCGTTTATTGTCTTGCAGGGTGAGGGAACAAAATCATCTTGCTGCTGTGTATGTTGCTTTAAAATAGATAAACCCGAAAAGGTCGTCTGAAAATGTTGGATCATGTTTCAGACGACCTTGTTGTTTTTATAGTGGATTAACTTTAAACAAGGACGGCGTTGCCTCGCCTTGCCGCACTATCTGTACTGTCTGCGGCTTCGTTGCCTTGTCCTGATTTAAAGTTAATCCACTATACATTTCGTTTGATTGATGGGGTGAGTGGAAGGGGCAGAATCTAGTGTGGTGAGGTAATTTGAAATCAAGGGGTAGGGGATAGGTTTGATGAGCAGTGCAGATGACATGAAACTGGTTTTTTAGCATTTGGGGAAACTCTCCGCTTTAGGCTCGGATGAGGCAATGCTGTATCGGTTTAAAGTGAATTTTTCCATCTTGTTTCACATGACAATGAATTGAGATTGTGCTGCCATATATAAAAAGGTCGTCTGAAATTCCTGATTCGGGTTTCAGACGACCTTTTGACCGGTGTAATTAGAACAGTGAGTCTAATTGTCGATTGTTAACATTGCTTGGCTGTACCGGCGTTTCTTGCAAATCACCGCGACCGCGGTCTCCGCCATCCCGATCGCTATCAGGCGTTGCGGCAGTGTTGGCATTGGCCGGGCGTTGTTGTCGGGAAGGTTGTTGTGCAGGGCGTGGAACGGTACCGCTATTGTCCAAAGTGATATCGGAGCTGGTGGTCATGCGTTCTTTCATATAGTATTCGCCGCCGCTGTTCACGATACCTGCCGGTGCTTTCATGCCTTTGTTTTCTACGCCTTTGAGCGCGAAGCGCATGTAATCTACCCAGACTGGAACGGCAATCGTGCCGCCGTAACCTGCGCGGCCCATGCTGCGCGGTTTGTCGAAGCCGATGTATACGGCAGTGACAATACTTGGGTTGAATCCAACGAACCATGCATCTTTATTGTCGTTCGTCGTACCGGTTTTACCGGCGATATCGGAACGGCCAAGTGCGGAGGCACCTCGCGCAGTACCGACACGGACAACGTCCTGCATGATTTTGTACATGATGTATGCGTTACGCGGGTCGATGGCTTGAGGAGCGTTTTCGCCTGCAACAAGAGGTTGCATTTGTGCTTTCAGACGACCTTCGTTGTCATAAATCTTGTCGATGACGTATGCGGAAATTTTGTAACCGCCATTGGCAAAGACGCTATATGCTTCAGCGACACGCAATGGTGTTGTTTCACCGGTACCAAGCGCCATAGACAGGCTGGCAGGGATTTCGGACGGTTTGAAGCCGAAACGTTGGATGTATTGTTGTGCGTATCCGATACCGATGGACATCAAGATTCGGATGGAAACCATGTTTTTAGAGGCGGTCAATGCTTGGCGCAGGGTGATATAGCCTGCATAACGGCCGTCTGAGTTTTTAGGATTCCAAGCAGAACCATTGGCACCTTTACCCGGCAGGGAGAGTGGTGCGTCATTAATCATGGTGGATGCTGTCATGCCTTTGGCGAGTGCCGCAGAGTATACGAAAGGCTTAAAGGTAGAACCTGGTTGGCGCATGGCTTGAGTGGCTCGGTTAAATGTCTTGCTGTGGAAGTCATAACCGCCGACCAATGCACGCACGGCACCTGTTTTTGCATCTAATGAGACCAGAGCGCCTTGTAGTAGAGGTTCTTGAACGACAGACCAATTGTTGCCGCCGCCTTTGACACGGATGACGGAACCGCGACGAATACGGTCGTCTCCCATTTTTTCGTTGTTGACTGCACGGGCTGCAAAGCCCAGTGCGTAGCTGTTCAGATTGAATCTTTTTCCGCTAGGTAGTTGAATCAGAACTCCTTTTTTAGAGGCCTCCAAGACAACGGCAGGAACCATTTTGTCAACCGTATATAAAGTAGAAAGATATTGGCTAATCGTTTCTTCTACGTCATCAGTTTTGCTGAGGTCGATGTAGTTCTCTGCGCCGCGATAACTGCTGCCTCTGTCGAAATTACGCAACGCTTTTCTAAGGGCTTCAGTAGCAACACGTTGGTTGGCAGTATTGACGGTTGTGTAGACCTTAAAGCCTTGGGTGTATGCGTCCTCGCCATATTTTTCATACAACTCTTGGCGTGCCATTTCAGCAACATACAAAGCGTTTTGGTCGATGTTTTGCACAAAACGTTCATAATGCAGCTCTTCTTTCAAAGCTTGATCGCGTTGTTGTGCAGTAATCATATTTTCTTCCTGCATGTTTCGCAGGATGTAGGCTTGGCGCTGTTTAGCGCGCTCGGGGTTAACGATGGGGTTATACGCTGAAGGCGCTTTAGGTAGGCCTGCCAGCATGGATGCTTCAGCCAAAGTCAAATCTTTCACGTTTTTGTTGAAATAGATTTGAGCGGCAGAGGCAAAACCGTATGCCCGTTGACCCAAATAGATTTGGTTGAAATACAGTTCTAAAATCTGATCCTTACTAAGCGTCTGTTCGATTTTATAGGCCAATAGGGCTTCATTGAATTTGCGGGTAAATGTACGCTCGTTACTCAAGTAGAAGTTCTTTGCTACCTGTTGAGTAATGGTACTGGCACCTGATTGCAAACCGCCGGCGACTACGTTGCCGATAGCGGCACGGGCAATGCCTACTACGTCTACGCCCCAGTGCTCATAGAAACGTTTATCTTCTGCGGCAATAACAGCGTCTTTCAAAACCTTTGGAAAATCTCCAATTTTTGTAAACTCCCGGCGCTGTTCACCGTAAACCCCAATAATCTGACCGTCGGCAGAATATACTGTGAGGGGCATTTTGGGTTGGTAGTGTTGTAAAGAATCAAGAGCAGGCAACTTGGGGTATGTGACCAAAATCGCAATAGCGAGCAAGCCGACACCGAAGAGTGCCAATCCTAATATCAAACCAAGACAGGTCGTTATAATCTTTTTAATCATGACTAAGTAATAATTTTTGCCATCACTGGCATTAAATAAAGTAAAATAGAAACCGATTTCTGTGAAACACAGTATTTACTGTGCAAAGAAAAAGAAATCCTTTACGGATATCGAAACAGTTACTCACTCCTAACAATACAGGGAAATTATATGATTAGCTTATCAAAAAGCCCTAAAAGCAAAACCAGCAAGGCAAGTAAAGCTTCCGGAGGGTTAAGCAACCGAGCCGCTATCGGCATCGACATCAGCCAGCATGCCATTAAGATGGTTCAGCTGACAGGCCGTAGTTTAAACCAAATTCAGCTAGAAAAATACGTTATTACCAAATTACCTAAAAATATTGTAAAAGGTAACAAAATCCAAGATTACGACCAACTTGTCACCTATTTGCAACATACTTATACGCAATTGCGCAGTTCTTGTAAGAACTTTGTTGCAGCTGTACCACAAAGCTTGGCAACAATAGAGAACATAACTTACAACCCTCGCGATACCGAACTTGATTTGGACGAGTTTGCTGAATCTGAAATTTCAGCAATCGGTCCTATTGATGAAATGAGTTATGACTATCAGGTGACCGGCGTATCCGTTTCCCCGGCGGGGCAGCAGATTACAACCGTAGCAGCTAGAAAAGACGATATTGAGCCTGTTATTGAAATGTTTGAAAATGCAGGGCTTGATCTGTCTGCCTTAGATTTGGATCTTTTGGCTCAGAGAAATGCCTATGCTTTTTGGATTAATAATCATGCACCTGAATTGACTAATGAAAAAGTTGCCGTATTTGGCATTCATGCTACCCAAATGTACGCATTGGTGATGCAAAACGGACAGATTTTGTATAAACAAGAGACTCCTGTCAGTACGGAACAGTTGAATCAACTGATTCAGCGTACTTATCAAGTGACAGAAGAAAAAGCGGCGCAGATGATAGCTTCATCCAGCAAACCATCTGATTATCAGACCCAAGTCGCAGATCGCTTTAACGTTCAGGTAGCGCAAGAAATCCAACGTGTATTGCAGTTTTACTACACTACGCAGACGACAGAGACCTTCTCAAACATTAAACATATTTTATTAACTGGGTTTGCATCGCAACAGGCTGGATTGGCAGAAAGTATTTTTTCTCAAACCAATACTGCGACACAGTGTATTCACCCGGTTTTATATGCTGAACGAAACAATAAAATTGATTTGCCGCAGCTGCAAATTGATGCACCGTCTTTAACATTAGCATTCGGATTAGCATTAAGGGGATTGTAATATGATCGAATTTGTTAAAATTAACCTTCTTCCTTATAGGGAAGAAATCAAACAGCGCAAAAAGCAACAATTTAAAGTATTAATGCTTTCGGCGTTATTGATAGGTGCAGGTCTGCTTGTGTTGACATATTTGACAATTAATAATGCAATCAGCAGACAGGAAGACCGTAATGCCCTTCTAGGGAAGGAAATTGAAAAGCTGGATAAAGCTTTGGGAGAAATTCTAAAACTGCAGCAAGAAAAAGAAAATTTCCTATCAAAAAAACAAAAAGTAGAAGAGTTACAGGAAAAACGTTCACAGGCTGCCTATATCATCGACAGCTTAAATGTAGTTACTCCCGATAACTCTTATCTGACAGCGTTGGAAGCAGAAAGTTCGACATCTTACAAAATTACGGGTCGAGCAAGTAGTGATAATAAGATTGCAATGTTTATGCGTTCTTTACCAAGTACCGGGGTTTTTGCTCAGCCAGAACTTTTGAGTATTAAGAAAATTGATAATTATCAAGAATTTACTCTGAAGGTTTTGTTGAATAATTCAGGTCATCCATCAGTACCCGTACAAAATCCAGCCGCGAACACGACTGAAACTGGCGAACAGAAGCAAGAGGTAAAATAAATGTCTGTAAGTAAAGCAAAAAATATTGATATCCAAAACCTCTATTTGTTAAATATGCCTGCTAAGTTATTTATCGCAGGGTTGGCAATAGCGGGGGTCTTGGCAATAGGATATGTTGGTATTTTCAAAGAGCAACTCGAAACACTTTCTACGCAGGAAGCTAAAGAAGCCGAACTAAAGGAAACATATAAGAAAAAAAGTATTGAGGCTGTTAATTTGCATAATCTTCAGGAGGAGTTGGCGTCTATCCGTTCAGCTTTTGATGTTTTGTTGAAACAACTGCCGACAGATGCCGAAATTCCTAATTTAATCCAAGAATTGCATCAGGCTGGATCCGCTAATGGTTTGCGGTTGGATAGTGTTGTGCCTCAAGCTCCGGTTAATGATGGTCCAATTCAAAAGTTACCCTATGAAATTTCCATTACGGGTAAGCATAATCAGATTAGCCAGTTTGCTCGTGATGTCGGAGGTTTATCGCGAATCATTACTTTGGAATCTCTGAAGCTCTCCCAAGCAGCAGACGGAAAAAGTGGTAAAGAGGGCAAAAGTGATATTTTGACACTGAGTGCCACTGCAACAACTTATAAGGCTCGTCCTGCAGAAGAAGTTGCTGCCGAGCTTGCAGCCAAACAGAAGGAGGCACAGGCTAACGGAAGTGATGCGCAGAATGGTGCTGAAGTTGACAATAAATAAAAGTTATTAGGGAAATCATGAAAAATACTATCTTACTCGTAGGTGTTTTGTCTTTAGCAGCATGTTCCCCCACCCATGATGATTTAAATATGTGGATAAAACAGACGCAAGATGAAGCTAAAATTAAGGTTACTCCATTTCAAGCACCGACGATTACTCCGCCAGTTGCATATACCCCTCCGGCATATAATGGGTTAAATGCGTTTGACTATCGACGTTTGGAAAATGCACCCAAGGGGAATAATGCTCCTAATTTGAATCGTCAGAAAGAGACATTGGAAGCATTTAGTTTGGAAAATATGCGTTATGTCGGTATTCTGCGTGGTAATAATAAGACATCTGGTTTTATCGATGTAAATGGACATGTTTATACCGTTATGCCGGGCAACTATATCGGTCAGAATTACGGTAAAATCCAAACGATTACTGAGGATAAAATTACTTTGACTGAATTAATAGAAGACAGTTCTGGTAACTGGATATATCGAAAGGCTGAATTGCCGTTAAGTACACAGTCAGATGAAGGTTCAAGTGGTGCTTCGACAGCTGAATCTCGAAGCGAATCTGCCGCAATTCCAAATTAATTAAGGGGTCTCACTTTATGAAAACTAAGCACATGACAAAATTTTTTGCCAGTATTGGCGTAGCCATGGCTGTGCAAACTGCTTTTGCAGGTAATATTACTGATATTAATGTATCTACTCTTCCTGATAGTCAAAAAATTATCAAAATCCGTTTTGATCGTGATGTAACCAGTCCGAGCGGTTTTGTTACTTCGGCTCCAGCTAGAATTGCACTTGATTTTGCTAACACTACTATTCGGTTGCCTCAATCAGTATTGGAGTATGCCGATCCGTTATTAAATCAGATTACGGCGGCACAAAATAATGACCGTTCCCGTATTGTGTTGGGTTTGAATAAAACTGCCCAATATAATACTGAAATTCATGGTAATGAAGTTTGGGTTTTTGTTAGTGAGTCAGCTGACCGAAATTCTGCAATGTCTGTATCAAATAATAAGCCTTCTATGCAGGATTCTGTTCCGTCAGAAAAAGCAAAGCAAGTCGCTAATTCCGCTAATATCGACTTCCGTAAAGGCTCGCGCAATTCAGGTATTGTTGAATTAAGCGTTCCGGCTTTTACTGGACAGCCTGATATTAAACAACAGCGTGATCGTGTCATCATTACATTGAAAAACTATCCGTTGCCAACACAAGCACAACGTAGTTTGGATGTAGGCGATTTTAATACACCGGTAAAAAATATCACTTTAAAACGCATCGGTAATGATACTCAGCTGATTATTCGAAATAGTGCAAACTGGGAAGTTCGTACTAAGCCGGCAGCAGGGCATTTTACTTTTGAAATTTTACCTAAAGCCGCTGATACGGAGTCACGTGGTTTGAATGGTGGTAATGCAAATAAATCTTTCAATGGTCGTAAAATTTCTCTAGATTTCCAAGATGTTGAAGTTCGTACTATTCTGCAGATTCTTGCAAAAGAGTCAGGCGTCAATATTGTGGCTAGCGATACGGTAAATGGTAAGATGACTTTATCCCTCAAGGATGTGCCTTGGGATCAGGCATTGGACTTGGTAATGCAAGCCCGTAATTTGGATATGCGTCGTCAAGGTAATATCATCAATATTGCTCCACGTGATGAATTGTTGGCGAAGGATAAGGCCTTCTTGCAAGCAGAAAAAGAAATTGCAGAGCTTGGTCCTTTGTATTCGCAAACCTTCCAATTGAAATATAAAAATGTGGAGGAGTTCCGCAAAATCCTTCGTTTGGAAGATAATGGAAGTAGCAATTCCAATGGTCGCAATACCTTGTTGAGCGGCCGAGGCAGTGCTTTGATTGACCCCGCAACGAATACCTTGATTGTTACAGATAATCGGAACGTCATCGAGAAATTCCGTAAATTGATTGATGAGTTGGATGTTCCTACACGCCAAGTTATGGTTGAAGCGCGCATTGTAGAAGCAAAAGATGGATTCTCACGCGATTTGGGCGTTAAGTTTGGTGCTGCTGGTGCAAGAGGAAGAAACTCTTGGGGTAATGATTGGTCAAGTGCTCAGAATAACCACAATACTAACGCCTCAGTGTTCCGCGGAGAGTCTGCTTATCCAACTTGGTCTTTGCAGCCTAACGTAAGTTTGCCTGCTACAGCGGCGACGAACAGTATCGCTTTAGTACGAGCCTTGTCATCTGGTGCATTAGGTTTGGAAATCTCTGCTTCTGAAGCAACTGGTAAGAGCAAAACCATTTCTAATCCTCGCGTTCTGACTCAGGATCGTCGAGAAGCTACGATTGAATCCGGTACCGAAATTCCTTACCAAGAAGCTTCTTCAAGCGGTGCGACTTCGGTTTCATTCAAAAAAGCGGTTTTGGGTCTGACAGTTACTCCTAATGTAACTCCGGATGGTCAAATTATTATGACCGTTAAGATCACTAAAGATACCCCGGTCGACTGTACTGTAGATTCTTTGATAACCAAGTGTATTCAGACTAAGAACTTGAATACTCAGGCTATGGTTGAAGATGGTGGCACTTTGATCGTTGGTGGTATCTATGAAGAGGACAATAGCGATACCATCAATAAAGTTCCATTGCTTGGTGATATTCCTGTAGTAGGAAACTTGTTTAAATCACGAGCCAAGAAAGAAGAACGACGCGAATTGTTGATTTTCATAACGCCTCGCATTATGGATGGCGTGGGTAGTAATTTGCGTTATTAAGTGATGCAATAAAACCGGGTAGATGTCTTTTGGATATCTGCCCGGTTTTTATTTATAGTGGATTAAATTTAAATCAGGACAAGGCCGACGAAGCCGCACAGTACAGACAGTACAGCAAGGCAAGGCAACGCCGTACTGGTTTAAAGTTAAGCCACTATATTCAATTTGATGGTCAGGATTTGTGCGTCAAATATAATAGCCAAAGACTTTTAGAAGTCTGAAATTAAAAACAATTAGAATCAACGGATTAAAAATCGGAGCATGGTGTTTGCAGACACGAGTTTGGAAGGGTGGCACAAATAATGCTGAGTATCGTATAAAATGCTTTTTATGGAAAAAATCAACGGTAATTTAATATTAATTGGCTTGATGGGTGCAGGGAAAACCACTTTGGGGCGGTATATTGCCCAAATGTTGGATCGTCCGTTTTATGATAGTGATCATGAGATTTGTACGACATCAGGTGTCTCTATCCCCATCATCTTTGAGATGGAAGGTGAGCAAGGGTTTCGCAATCGAGAGACTGCTATGCTCAAGAAATTGACTGCGATGAAGGATATTATTTTATCAACAGGAGGAGGGTCGGTTTTGCGTGAGGAAAACAGGCAAAATATGCGACGAAATGGTACGGTCGTGTATCTTCATGCCTCGCCTGAGGTTCTGTTAGAGCGGACCCGTTATGATAACGGCCGCCCTTTGTTGCAGGTAGAGAACCCGCTTGCTAAGTTGCAAGAGCTCTATAATGCCCGTGATCCTTTATATCGAAATACTGCGCACATTGTGATCGAGTCCGACAGCTGTGCAAAAACGGTGAAACGGTTGTTTGAGGCGTTAAATCGATAATAGATTTGTTATCAGTGAGTAACGATATAGGTTTTCAGACGACCCTAAATGAGAGCCAGGAACTAAAGATTAAAAAGGAATCAAAATGCGTACCCTGACCGTTCAAACTCCCTCCCATCAGTATCCTATTTTTATCGGAAATCATCTTATTGAACAAGCTGATGTTTTATTAAAGCCATATTTAAGTAATAAGGTGGCTATTGTTACGAATGAGACGATTGCGCCCTTATATCTAGAATCTTTTCAGACGACCTTGGATAGATTAGGTATTCCCAGTTTCAGTATTACTCTGCCTGATGGGGAAGAATATAAAAATTGGCAAACGCTCAATCTTATTTTTGACGGTTTAATGCAAAATAGGGCAGAGCGCAAAACGACCTTGATCGCATTGGGAGGAGGGGTCATTGGCGATATGGTTGGTTTTGCGGCAGCAACTTATCAACGTGGCGCCCCATTTATCCAAGTACCGACTACATTGTTAAGTCAAGTCGATTCCTCAGTTGGCGGTAAGACGGCAATCAACCATCCGCTTGGGAAAAACATGATAGGCGCGTTTTATCAACCTAAGGCTGTACTGGCGGACTTATCTACGCTTAAAACGCTTCCGCAACGCGAATTATCTGCCGGTATGGCAGAGGTCATTAAATACGGCGCGCTTGGCGATATTGAGTTTTTTGAGTGGTTAGAGCAGCACATGACCGATTTAATGATGCAGGATCAGGAGAAACTTGCGCAGGCTGTGTACCATTGTTGCAAAATGAAAGCTGAGATTGTGGCTCAAGATGAGACAGAACAAGGGATTCGTGCATGGTTGAATCTGGGGCATACTTTTGGGCATGCTATTGAAGCAGAAATGGGTTATGGCGTGTGGCTGCATGGTGAAGCGGTAGCTGCGGGATGCGTGTTGGCAGGACGGTTATCCGAGAAACTGGGTAAAATTCATGAGGCAGATACGCTTCGTATTGCAGCATTGCTTGAGGCTGCAAAATTACCATCAGCACCGCCGAAGTTTGAATTTGAAAAATGGATAGAGCACATGAGTCATGATAAAAAAGTGAGTGGCGGCGTCATGCGCTTTATTGGTTTGGATCGTCTGGGTAAGGCAAACATTACGAAGGTTACAGATATGGAAATTTTGCGCCAAACCTTGAGTCCGTATCTATAACGGTCAAGTAAGTAATGTCTTTAGAATGCGTCCATAACTTCATATAAAACAAAACAAGTTAGCACTACGATATAAGAGGCTGCCAAGATAATTGCATCATGGCAGCCTCTTGAAAATAAGGGAAAGTGATGACGTTGTGAACAGAGAGGGGGGTGTGAGGCCAATCGGTTTTTTGTATTTGGTACTTAGAAAATTGATTGCTTGGAATATGTGTCGTGTTGTTAATCTATGATAGAGCCAATAAATATAAAAAAGACCTTGTTTTAAACAAGGTCTTTTTTATCTGGTGGAGGTAAGCGGGATCGAACCGCTGACCTCTTGCATGCCATGCAAGCGCTCTACCAACTGAGCTATACCCCCGAAATTTGGTGGCGAATCAGGGACTCGAACCCCGGACACAAGGATTATGATTCCTCTGCTCTAACCGACTGAGCTAATTCGCCGTTTCGTGAAGTCGCTATTATATGTTGTTTTGAGTTTTTGGCAAGTTTTATTTTGTACTTTATGTTTTGTTTTTGTTTTTTAATGGAATAAAACATGGATGAGGTCGTCTGAAACGGTGTTTCAGATGGCCTGTGTGTTTGGAGGATGGTTTGAGGTGGGGGATTTCAAAGTTTGTGGCAGATGTCGCCGAAGCGGAAACCTGTCCAGTCGATGCCGATGTTTTTGCCAAAGGCGATGACTTTGAAGAGTTCCCCCATTTCGTGCTGGTCGGTCAGTTTTTGTACGGAGGTGCTGGTACGGAGGTAGTCTGCCGTGCCTGGAGGGGCGGTTTGTGCCAATAGGTCGATAATGCCTAGGTTGAATAGGAAATGGGACTGGGGCAGGTAGCCGATGAGGTCTAGCCCGCCGTCGGTGCCTGCTTGGGCAATATCGGTAAAGTTGACGTGTGCGGTCAGATCAGTCAGGCCGATATGGAAAAACGGGTCGTGAACGGTGTGGTGGCGGTAGTGGGCGATGAGTGTGCCTTCGTCGCGTTGCGGGTGGTAATACTGGGCGGCGTCAAAACCGTAGTCGATAAATATCATGCCGCCGCGTGTGATTTTCTGCGCGAGGGTGAGAATAAAGGCGTATTGGGCGGGGTGTAGCTCGCTGGTGTACGGGTGTTTGGTTTCGGGAAAGTAGGTGGCGGCTAAACAGAGGAGGTCGGGTTGGTTTAAGGGTTGCGGACTTTGTTCGAGCTGTCCGTCGGAGTTGATGGAGACGCCGATATGTTGAAAGGTATTTTGGGTGCGGCGGATGATTTCAATGGGCATAGCATCTAGGACTTCATTGCCGATGATGATGCCGTCGAAGGATTCGGGCAGTTCGGTCAGGTGGATGACTTTTTGTGCCAGTTGCGGGGTGGTGTGTTCGGCGATGAATTGGCGTTGGCGTTCAGCAAGCTCGGGGGAGAGTTCGATGATGTAGTAATGCTTGAGGTCGTCTGAAAGACTTTTCAATAGGGTGGCGGCGAGATGTCCTGTGCCTGCGCCGAATTCGTAGATGTTGCCGGCGGTTTTCGGGAGTAGCTCGGCGAGTTGCCGGGCGAGGGTTTGTCCGAATAATGGGGTGAGGGTGGGGGCGGTGATGAAATCGCCTTCTGTGCCGATTTTGTGGCTGCCTCCGGTGTAGTAGCCGTATTCGGGTGTGTAGAGTGCAAGCTCCATAAATCGTGAGAAAGGAATCCAATTATTTTGGGCTTTTATTTCCTGTGTGATGATTTCGAATAGTTTGGAACTTGAGGCTTGCGCGGCAGGGGGGGGGAGGGGGGGGTGTGCCTTCATAATTGTTAGATAATGTAAAATTTATGAATTTATTTGTCTATTATAACGTGAACGGAAAAGGGGCGTTTTTTCATTTTTTTATACCATATATTGTGTCTAAATAATATTTTCAATACTACATATTGTGTTTTTAAAAACCAAATCGGGTAAGATGGGTGGTTCGGCTTGTTTGCTTGTTTGGTTAAAATACTGTTTTTTAATGATTTTGTTGTTGCATATGTACTGGGATTTTAGAGTAAGGCGATTTGACCGAGGCGTTAAAATTTTTTATAGTGTGGGCTAGTGGGGCGATGTGGGTAAAAGTGTCTGCATTGCCCAAAAAATTCCGATTTAAACCGATTAGGACGAAATTGTGTTTGGTGGCGCTCACGAATTGAGTATTGACAGCAAAGGGCGGTTGGCGATTCCTGCCAAGTTCCGCGATATTTTGCTGCGCCATTATACGCCGTCGATTGTGGTTACTTTGGATTCCCGTCAAAAATTGCTGATGTATCCGGAGGCTGAATGGGCAAAGGTTGCCGAGCAGCTTTTGCACTTGAAAACGGCAGGAAATCCGATGTTGCAGCGTTATCAAAATCTGCTGCTGCACAATGCGGATACGCTGGAATGGGACAGCGCCGGCCGCGTACTGATTCCTGCCAATCTGCGCAAACGGGTGGATTTTGAAAAAGACGTTACCTTGGTCGGTCGCGCCAACCGTTTGGAATTGTGGGGTCGTGATCAATGGGAAGCTGAAATGACTCAGGCTTTGGATGATGATCCTGAAGAGTTGGCATTCCAATTAAGTCAGACGGATTTGCAATTGTGAGTAATGCTGAATATCAACATATCACCGTTTTGTTAAATGAGGCGGTTGATGCTTTGGCGGTTCGTGAAGACGGTATTTATGTGGATGGGACGTTCGGCAGGGGAGGGCACTCCCGATTGATTTTGTCCCGTCTGGGCAGTCAAGGTCGTCTGATTGTGTTTGATAAAGACCCGCAAGCGATTGAGGCGGCGCAAAAGCTGGCTGAGCAGGATGGGCGCGTTACGGTAGTTCATGACGGGTTTTCAAGTTTTCAGACGACCTTGGATAGGCTGGGTATTGAAGAGATAGACGGTGCGTTGTTTGATTTGGGGATTTCGTCCCCGCAGATAGATGACGGCGCACGGGGTTTCAGTTTCCGTTTTGATGCACCTTTGGATATGCGCATGGATCCGACGCGGGGAATGTCCGCTGCAGAATGGATTGCAACAGCATCAGAACAGGATTTGCACGAGGTTATCAAGAATTATGGTGAAGAGCGGTTTAGTCGCCAGATTGCGCGCGCCATTGTTGCGCAACGGACAGAAAGTCCGATCGATACAACCCGCAAGCTGGCGCAGCTCGTGGCACAAAACGTCCGTACTCGTGAGCGGGGGCAAGACCCTGCGACGCGCACCTTCCAGGCAGTTCGCATCTTTATTAACCGCGAGCTCGAAGAGGTAGAGGCGGTTCTGCCGCAAGTGATGGGTCGTCTGAAGCAAGGCGGACGTTTGGCGGTTATTGCGTTCCATTCGCTTGAAGACCGCATCGTAAAACAGTTTGTCAAAAAGTATTCGCAACATCCTCCTTTGCCGCGTTGGGCGGCAGTAAAAGAAGCGGATTTGCCTCTGCCGCCGTTAAAGGCGATAGGAAAGGCGATAAAGCCGGGTGTTGAGGAAACCGCCTCCAATCCGCGGGCGCGCAGCGCAGTTTTACGCGTGGCAGAGCGGACGGGCGGTGAGATTATAGAATAAGCATTATGTGGGGCAGGTGTCCTCGGAACAAACAGATTGAGGTCGTCTGAAAATAATGAATAAATTAAATATCCTTTTGTTGGTCTTGGTATCGGTATCTGCTTTTGCGGTGGTCACTGTGCAAGACCAATCGCGTTTGCACTTCATCGCTTTGGATAAAGCGCAAAAGCAGGAAATCAAGCTTGATCAGGACTATGCACGCTTGAAATTGGATCAGGCGCGGCTGGCGAACCACAAGCTGATTAAGGTGGCGGCTGAGAAGCAACGCCTCAAACCGCCCGGCGCGGATAATACCGTGATGGTGGAACGAAAAAAATAATATAGCCGGCTTATCCGACACTGCAAAGTGGTGCTGTCGGATAAAGACACGGTTCGGGTGATTATGAATTGAGATGTTAAGATGTTGATTAAAAACGAATATAAACCGAGCATGCTGCCCAAGACAGCCAAAGCTAAAAAACCCATCACCAGTGATGGGCGGATTTCTTTGGTGTTGTGGCTGATTGCGGCTGCGTTTGTCGGACTGCTGGCTCGCGGCATCTATTTGCAAACCACGCAGCATGAATTTTTGAAAAATCAGGGCGATCAGCGTTTTGTCCGTACCCTGACTTTACCTGCGTCGCGCGGCATGATTACGGACCGTAACGGCGCGACTTTGGCGTTGAGTGCACCGACTGAATCTTTGTATGCCATGCCTTCCGGTATGGAAGAAATGCCGACTGCCGAACAGATGGCTAAGTTGGCGGCTATTGTTGAGCTGCCTGTTGAGGCATTGCAGGAAAAATTGGCGAAAAAAGATAAAGATTTTATTTATCTGAAGCGTCAACTCAGCCAAGAAAAAGCGGAAGAAATTAAAGCTTTGGGCATTAAAGGCTTGGCATTTCAAAAAGAGCTGAAACGCCATTATCCGATGGGCAACCTGTTCGCACACGTTATCGGTTTCACCAATATTGACGGCAAAGGACAGGAAGGCTTGGAATTGTCGCGTGAAGACAGTCTGCATGGTGCGGACGGTGCGAAAGTGGTTTTGCGCGACAATAAAGGTAATATCGTCGATAGTTTGGATTCTCCGCGCAACAGCGATCCGAAAAACGGGCAGGACATGGTTTTGTCTTTGGATCAACGTATTCAAACGCTTGCCTATGATGAGCTGAATAAGGCAGTGGCTTATCACAAAGCCAAAGCAGGTACGGTTGTGGTATTGGATGCGCAAACCGGCGAAATCTTGGCTTTGGTTAACAGTCCTGCCTACGATCCGAATCAACCGGGCAGCGCCGATAGCGAACAGCGCCGCAATCGCGCCGTTACCGATATGATTGAGCCGGGTTCTGCCATGAAGCCGTTTACGATTGCCAAAGCATTGGATTCCGGCAAAGTCGGTGTGGCTGATCGTTTTAACACCATGCCTTATAAAATCGGTCCCGCTACCGTACGCGATACCCATGTGTATCCTACTTTGGATGTGCGCGGCATTATGCAAAAATCTTCCAACGTTGGTACCAGCAAACTGTCTGCAAAATTCACGCCTAAAGAAATGTATGATTTTTATCATGATTTGGGTGTGGGCGTGCGGATGCACTCCGGTTTCCCCGGTGAGACGGCCGGTCTTTTGAGAAGCTGGCGCAGATGGCAGCCGATTGAACAGGCAACCATGTCTTTCGGTTACGGCTTGCAATTGAGCCTGCTGCAATTGGCGCGTGCTTATACCATGTTGACACATGACGGCGAATTGTTGCCGGTTAGCTTTGAGAAACAGGCGGTTGCGCCCAAAGGCAAACGCGTCATTAAAGCTTCGACCGCGCGTGAAGTGCGTGATTTGATGGTTTCTGTAACCGAGCCCGGCGGTACGGGTACGGCGGGTGCGGTAGATGGTTTTGATGTCGGTGCGAAAACCGGTACGGCGCGTAAGTTGGTCAACGGACGTTACGTTGATAACAAACACGTGGCAACTTTCATCGGTTTTGCTCCTGCTAAAAATCCCCGTGTGATTGTGGCGGTAACCATCGACGAACCGACTGCAAACGGTTACTACGGCGGCGTAGTGGCGGGTCCGGTCTTCAAACAAGTCATGGGCGGCAGCCTGAATATCTTGGGCGTTTCCCCCACCAAGCCTCTGACTAATGTTGCAGCCGTCAAAACACCGTCTTAATCCGAGTATCAACGAGATTATTTTATGTTCAGCAAGTTAACCCCTTTAGCTGAAACCAACATTCCGCCTCTGCTGTGTGCAAACGCAGCAGGGCGTTTGTTGCATTCAGACAGCCGTCAAATTAAACAAGGTGATATTTTCGTTGCCTGTCAGGGCGAATATTCAGACGGCCGCAGTTATATCCCCGCTGCCATTGCCAACGGCGCGGCTTTTGTTTTTTGGGACGACGACGGCAAATTTGCGTGGAATCCCGAATGGAAAGTCCCCAATCAAGGCATCAAAGATTTGAAACACCGTGCCGGCATGTTGGCGGCACAAGTTTACGGCAACGTTTCAGACGACCTCAAAGTCTGGGGCGTAACCGGCACCAACGGCAAAACCTCCATCACACAATGGCTGGCGCAAGCCGCCGATTTGTTGGGCGAAAAAACCGCCATTATCGGCACGGTCGGCAACGGCTTTTGGGGTGCATTGGAAGAAACCACGCATACCACCCCAGCCCCCGTCGATGTCCAAACCCTGCTCTACCGCTTCCGTCAACAGGGCGCGACAGCCGCCGCGATGGAAGTCTCCAGCCACGGTCTTGACCAATCGCGCGTCAACGGCGTGCCATTCCGCAGCGCAATCTTCACCAACCTCACCCGAGACCACCTCGACTACCACGGCACGATGGAAGCCTATGGCGCCATCAAGTCGCGCCTGTTTTACTGGCACGGCTTGAAACACGCCGTCATTAACGTAGATGATGAATACGGTGCAGAACTCGCAGGTCGTCTGAAAAGAGACTGTCCTGATTTGGCCGTTTACGGCTACGGCTTCAGCGAACACGCCGACATCCGCATTGTTCATTTCACCGCCTCTTCAGACGGTATGGAAGCCGTATTCCAAACGCCGTGGGGCGAAGGCCGCTGCCGCACACGCCTGCTCGGACGGTTCAACGCGCAAAACCTCGCCGCCTGCATCGCCTTGCTTTGTGCCAACGGTTATCCGCTTGATAAAGTATTGGATGTGTTGGCAAAAATCCGTCCCGCCTCAGGCCGCATGGACTGCATCATGAACAACGGCAAGCCCTTAGTCGTTGTCGATTATGCACACACGCCCGATGCATTGGAAAAAGCACTAGCTACCTTGCAGGAAATCAAACCACAGGGTGCGGCTTTGTGGTGCGTATTCGGTTGCGGCGGCAACCGCGACCGAGGCAAACGCCCGCTGATGGGCGCAGCAGCCGTACAGGGTGCGGATAAAGTTGTCGTAACCAGTGATAACCCGCGCTTGGAAAATCCGCAAGACATCATCAACGACATCCTGCCTGCCGTGCCCGCGCCCGAATGCGTCGAAGCCGATCGCGCCGCAGCTATCCGTTACGCAGTCGAACGTGCTGCTTCAAGCGACATCATCCTGATTGCCGGCAAAGGACATGAAAACTATCAGGATGTACAAGGCGTGAAGCACCATTTTTCTGATTTTGAAGTTGCAGAGAAAGCGTTGGCAGAACTCAGGTAAAAATATTTTCCAGATAATTCCTTAAGGCCATTGGCAAATAGGAAATTACACATTACTCCATCTCACTTTTAATAGGCAAAAATATGCAACGTTATACTCCTTTATTCAATGCCTTGCTTGCGGCCGTCCCTTATTTAACCCGTGAAGATTTACCCAAAGCTCCTCCGGCTGAAAATGAGGATTTGGTATGTCATTGGTTATTTAGGCATTTAGGTTGGTATCACGAATCAGGTGAATGGCATTATGCTGATCATCAATTTATGGAGTATATGGAGTGGAAAGAACCGCATTTAAAATTAGGGAAGTTTTATCCTATACAAAAGCTAGGCATTGAAATAGATGCGACAGGAATTGATGACGAAGTATGCAAACGTACATTAGTAGAATTTTGCGCTCACGAAGGTATTCCCGTGCCAGATGATCAAGGTGAATTGGAAGATCTTTTTGAGAGTGAAGAGATGGAAATGTTTGCAATGTTCAATGATAGTAACTATGTCTTAGAGGCTTACGATGCATTACTTAAGCCCCATGGGCTTCGGCTAATAGACATTGGTTATACCGAAAATGCCTTCCTACTGATGGTAAAAGATGATGATGAGGCAGTGGGAAATGTGGAGCAGGCACTGATCGATTTGGGATATGTCGATATTGAAGAGTAATTTTTGAGTGTATACAGACAGAGTGGAGTCACCGTAGGGTAGAGAGGTTTTGCTGTACTGCGTATTCGACTTATCGATTCCACTATAAATTTGACAACAATGTAATCAATTTTCAGACGGCCCGGCAGCCTTAAGGTCGTCTGAAAACGTTTATCCCCCACAAAATAAAAGCAACACAACCCACGCATTACGGCACGTCAGCCATTAAACCCATCACAGTTGTTTCGGACGACCCTGATTTCAAATTTCAAAGGTCGTCTGAAAAACGAGGAGACCGATTTGATGCTGAAAATGCCGACAAAAACCCTTTTAATCAGTGCAGCCATGATTTTATTTGCAGGCTGTACCACCAAACAACTGCCGCGTCCGAACGCCGAAATTGCCGAACTGAGGGCGAAAGAACCGCCGGCGGCGCAAAGCCTGCCCAATCCTGTTAAAGGCAAGCGTTTTGACGACACTTGGGGCGCGGCGCGCAGTCAGGGGCGCAGACATGAAGGCGTGGATATTTTCGCTAAGAAAAACACGCCGATACGCAGTACGACGCCCGGTATTGTAACCAAAATCGGGCGCAACCGATTGGGTGGCAAGGTCATCGGCATCCAAGGGCCGGGCGCATGGCACTATTATGCCCACCTCAACAAATTCGCCAACGTCCGCCTGTATGAACGTGTGAAAGAAGGACAGGTCATCGGCTATGTCGGCAAAACCGGCAATGCCAAAACTACGCCGGCGCACCTGCATTACGGCGTGTATTTGCCAAACGGAGCGATCAATCCCTATCTGCTGATTAATCAGGACAAATAGGTCGTCTGAAAAAAGAGTGAGGCAATGAACGCAAAAAAATTGGTCAAGGCAACGAATATTATCGGTATGGTGGCAGTGACACTGCTGGTGTACTGGGTGTTCGCGCTGATATTGATTCAAGTTTTCGGACTCAAGGTGTTCCGTGAACACATTACAGAAATTTTCCTGATGAGTATTCTAGGGATTTTTGCTGTGATGGGCGGTACGCTGATGCTGAACATCATGTTGAATCTGACCCGTATTGCCGAGCGCGGGCAGGAAGAAGAAGTCCGTGGCGGCAGGAAAACCGTATATCTGCTGTTGGCGGTATTTCCTATTTTGGCAGCGCTGCTGTTCGGCGGCAATTACCTGACTATTCAACAAAAACGGGATATCTTAATCCAATCGTCGGAGCGCATCGTCAAAGACAATTCTGCTCAACTCGATGCGTTGGCCGATTACCGTTTTGACTTGGCGTATATCAGAAAAACGTCGGAAATCTTGGATTTGATGGCTAAAGACGATTCTTCGTTCAACGCTGCTATGGTTATCGTGCCGGATAAGATCGGCAACAAACCGGTTTATCTGGCTTTTTCAGCCGACTCCACCCGCCTTACCCTGAGTGAAGAAGTCGTGCCTGCCGCCAATCAGAATGCAGAAGGTAGCGATAATTTCGTCGTGAATCGAAATGGTGAGAAAGTGGCGGTCAAGAAAACGGACTATGTCTATTCCCCGGATTTGAAGGGGCGCGAATACCTGCAAAAAGTATTTGCCGGACAAACCCAGGAAATGCGCTATGAAGCGGAAGACGGTCATTACAGCCTCTGCCATCCTTACCGTAAAAACGGTAAAACCATCGTATTGTGTTTCTCCGATTATCAGGAGTACGGAAAAATCGGTAGCTGAGTGTGGGAAAATCGGTTTCAATAGTACAGGAATACGTCAAGTGAATGATTTACAAGAAGTATTGCTGAATAAGTATGTAGAGATTTTAAACAAACCGGAACATCAGAACTTATTGCGTGCAATTAGCAATAAAGACAATAAATTATCCAATATCCATTTGGGCTTTGTCCCTGAGCATTATGAAAGCGCAGAACATAAAATTCTGATTGTCGGTCGAGAAACACGAAGTTGGTACGATAGCAAGAAATTTGATGAATATCATGCCGAAAATGTAAGGCAACTGATGTCGTTAAGCAAAGATTTTATTTGGCGGAATTTGACTGGGGATTTAAAAAGAAACACAAAAGGAGCAACATTTTTCAATTTCGTCCGCAAGGTTGCCAAGCGAAGTGGGAATGAGGGCATCTTGTGGGCTAATATTTTTGCGGTGGACTATAAAACTAAACATCCTAAACATTCGGATTGGTTCGAAGATATAAAAACACTTTCCTGTAAATTGTTACGTGCCCAAATTGAAATTTTAAAGCCACAGATTATTCTTTTCGTGAGCGGAGACGGCGGCGTAGCGGCGCGGAGGGAGTGCTTTCCTGATTTGTCCGGCTCGGATCAAGGCATAAACGGCTTGAATAAGGGAAAACTGGAAAAATTTTCTTTTGAAGGTAATAAGGAAATAATATGTTACCGAGCACCTCATCCCAGTACCAGAAATCGAGAAGGAAGGCGTGCTTTAAAGGTGCTCGTCGAAGAGTTGCTGCCTTCTTCCAAAGTGTAAAATGCCTTTGCAACAAAATGCCTGTTTGAAAAAAACAAACGAAAGAAACCATGAAACCACTAGACCTAAATTTCATCTGCCAGACCCTCAACCTTCCGACGCCGTCTGAAAACAAACCCGTGTCGCGCATCGTAACCGACAGTCGCGACATCCGCGCGGGCGATGTGTTTTTTGCTTTGGCGGGTGAGCGGTTTGACGCGCATGATTTTGTTGAAGACGTATTGGCTGCGGGTGCGGCGGCGGTTGTGGTTTCGCGCGAAGATTGCGCTGCAATGGATGGCGCGTTGAAAGTCGATGACACGCTTGCCGCATTGCAAACGCTGGCGAAGGCGTGGCGCAATAATGTGGACCCGTTTGTATTCGGCATTACCGGTTCGGGCGGCAAGACGACGGTGAAGGAAATGTTGGCTGCGGTATTGCGCCGCCGTTTCGGCGATGATGCCGTTTTAGCGACGGCGGGCAACTTCAACAACCATATTGGCCTTCCGCTGACTTTGTTGAAATTAAACGAAAAACACCGCTATGCTGTCATTGAAATGGGCATGAACCATTTCGGCGAGCTGGCGGTTTTGACGCAAATCGCCAAACCCGATGCCGCTTTGGTCAACAACGCCCTGCGCGCCCATGTCGGCTGCGGTTTTGACGGCACGAACGATATTGCCAAGGCGAAAAGCGAGATTTATCAAGGTTTGGGTGAAGACGGATTGGCTTTGATTCCGTGTGAAGACGAACATGCCGCCGTGTTTCAGACGACCTCCCAAAGTCATACGCAACAGACTTTTGGCGTCGATAGCGGCGATGTTCACGCGGAAAATATCGTGTTGAAACCTTTGTCGTGCGAATTTGATTTGGTGTGCGGCAACGAGCGCGCCGCCGTGGTGCTGCCCGTTCCCGGCCGCCACAATGTCCATAACGCCGCCGCTGCCGCCGCGCTGGCTTTGGCGGCAGGTTTGAGTTTGGACGATGTGGCGGAAGGTTTGAAAGGCTTCAGCAATATCAAAGGTCGTCTGAACGTCAAAGCCGGCATCAAAGGCGCGACCCTGATTGACGATACCTACAACGCGAACCCCGACAGCATGAAAGCTGCGATTGACGTGTTGGCGCGCATGCCTGCGCCGCGTATTTTTGTGATGGGCGATATGGGCGAACTGGGCGAGGATGAAGCCGCCGCCATGCACGCCGAAGTCGGCGCGTACGCCCGCGACCAAGGCATCGAAGCGGCTTATTTTGTCGGCGACAACAGCGTCGAAGCGGCAGAAACGTTTGGCGCGGATGGTTTGTGGTTTGCCGCCAAAGACCCGTTGATTCAAGTGTTGAGCCATGATTTGCCCGAACGCGCCACCGTGTTGGTGAAAGGTTCGCGCTTTATGAAGATGGAAGAAGTGGTCGAGGCATTAACGGATAAAGAGGTCGTCTGAAAATGAAAAGCCGCGGCTTTGTGAAAGCCTTATTGCTGATTGCCGCGCTGATTGGCACGTTTTATGCCGGAATGCGGGCGCAGGCGTATCTTTATGAAGACCTCTGTCTGGATTGGGGCGGCGGCAGGAATCCGGGAAATTATCCGATTTGCGTGATTGAGAAAGACACTAACGCAGCTGTCGCTCAATAACGCTGCCATCTCTCTAAACAACGGATAACGGGTTCGCTAGAAACCTGCATAGAGAGTGAACTTCAGCAGGCACTGACTGTCATAAACAGCTTAATAATCTGCAAAGGTCGTCTGAAACTTTTTCAGACGACCCCAAAAACCAAACTTTAAAACGGGCGATAAGCCCAATGTAACAACAAAAACAAAAGGAAGCCCCATGTTTTTATGGCTTGCACATTTCAGTAACTGGTTGACCGGTCTGAATATCTTTCAATACACCACATTCCGCGCCGTCATGGCAGCTTTGACCGCTTTGGCGTTTTCCCTGCTGCTCGGTCCGTGGACCATCCGCAAACTGACGCAGTTGAAAGTCGGGCAGGCGGTACGCACCGACGGGCCGCAAACCCACCTCATCAAAAACGGTACGCCGACGATGGGTGGTTCGCTGATTCTGACCGCCATCACCGTATCCACGCTGTTGTGGGGCAACTGGGCAAACCCGTATATTTGGATTCTCTTGGGCGTATTGCTCGCCACCGGCGCGCTCGGTTTTTACGACGACTGGCGCAAAGTCGTCTATAAAGACCCCAACGGTGTTTCCGCCAAATTCAAAATGGTGTGGCAATCGAGCGTCGCCATCGTTGCCGCGCTTGCCCTGTTCTTCCTTGCTGAAAACTCCTCCAACAACATCCTCATCGTTCCCTTCTTCAAACAAGTCGCTTTGCCGCTGGGCGTGGTCGGCTTCGTCGTCCTGACCTATCTGACCATCGTCGGCACTTCCAACGCTGTCAACCTGACTGACGGTCTTGACGGACTTGCCGCCTTCCCCGTCGTCCTCGTTGCCGCCGGCCTCGCCATCTTCGCCTACGCCAGCGGCCATGCCCAATTTGCCCAATACCTGCAACTGCCTTATGTCGCAGGCGCGAACGAAGTCGTGATTTTCTGTACCGCCATGTGCGGCGCGTGTCTCGGATTCTTGTGGTTCAACGCCTATCCTGCGCAAGTCTTCATGGGCGACGTCGGCGCGTTGGCTCTGGGTGCGGCACTCGGTACCGTTGCCGTCATCGTCCGCCAAGAGTTCGTCCTCGTCATCATGGGCGGTCTGTTCGTCGTCGAAGCCGTGTCCGTTATGCTTCAAGTCGGCTGGTATAAGAAAACCAAAAAACGCATCTTCCTGATGGCGCCTATCCACCACCACTACGAACAAAAAGGCTGGAAAGAAACCCAAGTCGTCGTCCGCTTCTGGATCATCACCATCGTCTTGGTGTTAATCGGATTGAGTACGCTGAAAATCCGCTAAGTCGCTTTCCCTTTTCCGACGTTCACATTTTCAGACGACCTGATGAGATTCATCGGGTCGTCTGAATTTTTAAGAGGGCAGATGAATTGCCGTCACATATTCTTGCGATGTTGGGACAATGGTGCGTCAAACCCGCCACATTCATTTTCAGACGACCCCTCGCCATATCAAGCTGATATAATCCCCGCCAATCATATTTACACGGAGTCATCATGCAGTTCTCGGCATTCGGCGAAAAATTCACGCAACACAGCGGCATCCTGCAACTTATGGACGACCTCGGCGACGCGCTCAAAAGCGACAAGCCCGTCAACATGCTCGGCGGCGGTAATCCGGCGCGAATCGCCGAAGTCAACGCCGTGTTCGCCGACGTATTTTCCAAGCTGGCGGCGGAACACGCCGTCGAGAACATCGGCAACTACTCCAACCCCCAAGGCGATGCCGCCTTGATTGACGCGTTGACCGCTTTCCTCAACCGCGAATACGGCTGGCACCTGACCGCTGACAATATCGCGTTGACTAACGGTTCACAGAACGCGTTTTTCTATCTTTTCAACCTCTTCGGCGGCAAATTCAAGGTTTCAGACGACCTTTCCGTAGAGAAAGCCATCCTGCTGCCGCTTGCGCCCGAATACATCGGCTATGCCGACGTGCATGTCGAAGGGCAGCACTTCGTTTCCGTCAAACCCAAAATCGAAGCTGTCGAACACGAGGGCGAAGAAGGCTTCTTCAAATACCGCGTGGACTTTGACGCGCTGGAAAGCCTGCCCGAACTCAAGGCGGGCAAAATCGGCGCGATTTGTTGTTCGCGCCCGACCAACCCGACCGGTAACGTGCTGACCGACGGCGAAATGGCGCGGCTGGACGCTTTGGCGCAAGAACACGGCATTCCGCTGATTATCGACAACGCCTACGGAATGCCGTTCCCCAACATCATTTACAGCGACGTGACGCTGAATTGGCACGAAAACATCATCCTCTGCTTCAGCCTTTCCAAAGTCGGCTTACCGGGCGTGCGCACCGGCATCATCGTCGCCGCGCCCGAAGTCGTCAAAGCCGTCAGCAGCCTGAACGCGATTGTGAACCTGTCGCCCACCCGTTTCGGCGCAGCCATCGCAACGCCCCTGTTGCAGGACGGTCGTCTGAAACAGCTTTCAGACGACGTCATCCGGCCGTTTTACCGCAATCAGGCGCAAACCGCCGTCTCGCTGCTCAAGCGCGAGCTGGGCGCGTATCCGCTGAAAATCCACAAGCCCGAAGGCGCGATTTTCCTGTGGCTCTGGTTTGAAAACCTGCCCGTTTCATCGCAAACCCTGTACGAAATGCTCAAAGCCGAAGACACGCTGATTATTCCGGGCGAACATTTCTTCGTCGGCATCGACACGCAGGATTACCCGCACGCGAGCGAGTGCATCCGCATGAGCATCGCCCAGGACGCGGAAACGCTGGAAAAAGGCATCGCCGCCATCGGCAGGGTGGTGCGCGGTTTGTATGACGCGGCGTAAACGGTAAAGTTGACAGCCATTCAGTCAAAAGGTCGTCTGAAAACGGTTTCAGACGACCTTTTATCATTTATAGTGGATTAACTTTAAACCAGTACGG